>NZ_JAQGFU010000255.1:0-5374 GCF_030078455.1 Klebsiella sp. Ech2A
GCGGCCGGTGTGCCAAAAGTCAAACCCGCCGACAGGCGGGTTTTTTGTTTATGCCCGCAGAGCCTGCTGCCAGTCGGCAATCAGATCCTGCGCGTCCTCAATGCCAACGGAGAGGCGAATGAGCTGGGGCGTAATGCCGTTTGCCAGCCGCTGTTCGAGAGGAATGGACGCGTGGGTCATGCTAAACGGCTGGCTGACCAGGCTCTCTACGCCGCCGAGGCTCTCCGCCAGCGTAAACAGGCGCAGCCTGCCGATAACCTGCTCTGCGTAGCCATCGTCGCCTTTCACCACCAGCGAAATCATCCCGCCGGGCAGCGCCATCTGCCTGCGCGCCAGCTGATGATGCGGGTGCGACGCCAGCCACGGGAACCACACTTTTTCCACCTGCGGCTGCTGCTCCAGCCATTCGGCGAGCGCCAGCGCGTTGCTGCTGTGGCGTTCCATGCGCAGCGCGAGGGTGCGAATGCCGCGCAGCGTCAAAAAGCTGCTGAAGGGATCAAGCACGCCGCCCACCGCGTTTTGCAGATACCCCAGCCGCTCCGCCAGATCGCGGTTGTCGCCGACCACCGCGAGGCCCGCCACCACGTCGGAATGGCCGTTGAGATATTTTGTCGCCGAGTGCACGACGATATCAAAGCCCAGCTCGAGGGGACGATGAATGGCCGGCGAGGCGAAGGTGTTATCGGTGACGCTGATCAGATTGTGCCGCCGGGCGATCGCCGCGATGGCGCTGAGGTCCGCCAGCTTGAGCAGCGGATTCGTCGGCGTTTCAACCCAAATCATCCGCGTATCCGGCCTGATGGCCGCCTCAAGCGCCGCCAGGTCGTCGGGCTTGACCCAGCTGACCCGCAGGCCTGCGCTGCGGCGGCGGACGTTTTCGATCAGTCGCCAGGTGCCGCCGTAGACGTCGTCGACGGCCACCAGGTGGCTGTCTTTATCCAGCAGCTCAAGCACCGTGGAAATCGCCGCCAGCCCGGACGCAAAGGCGTAGCCGCGGGAGCCGCTCTCCAGTTCGGCAATCGCCGTTTCCAGCGCGTGGCGGGTAGGGTTGCCGCTGCGCGAATATTCATAGCCGGTATGCTGCCCGGGGGCCGGCTGTGCGAAGGTGGAGGTGGCATAAATGGGCGGCATCACGGCGCCGTGCGCATCGTTAAAGGTGCCGCCGTGTACGCTTAAGGTATTTAAATTTTTCATGGACGATCCTTAGTGTTCAAGTCGGTTACGCCAGGTGGTCAGCACGTCGCTGCGGGTGATCAGGCCGAGAAAACGATCGTTATCGGCGATGACGGCCACCAGGCCGCGATCGAAAATGGCTTTTAGCGCGCTTTCCGGCGCGCGTTTATCGAGGGTTTCGACGTTGCGGGTCATGGCCTCTCTGACCGGCAGCGCAAAGCGCTGGCTGTTGCCCTCGACGTGGCTAATCAAATCCCACTCATCGACGATGCCAACGACGCGACCGTCTTCCAGCACCGGCAGCTGGGAGATGTCGTACAGGCGCATGCGCGCCAGGATGGCGGCCAGCGTGTCGTCCGGCGCGGCGGTGACGGTGGCGTCTTCGTCATGGCGCAGGGCGATAAAATCGGTTAAATCGCCGCGCGAGGGGCGAGTCAGCAGCCCCTGCTGGCGCATCCAGTCGTCGTTGAACATTTTCGACAGGTACTTGTTGCCGCTGTCGCAGGCGAAGGTCACCACGCGTTTGGCGGTCGTCTGCGCCTGACAGTAGCGCAGGGCGGCGTGCAGCAGCGTACCCGTTGAAGAACCCGCAAGAATGCCCTCGGTCTGCAGCAGCGCCCGCGCGGTCGCAAACGCCTCCCGGTCGGTGACGCGATAGGCGGTATGAACGCCGTCAAGATGGGCCAGCGGCGGGACAAAATCTTCGCCAATCCCCTCAACCAGCCACGATCCCGCCTCGCCGGAGCGGCCGGTCTCTACCCGATCGGCGAGGATCGATCCCGCCGGATCGGCAAGAATAAACTCCGTTTTCGGCGAGTGTTCGGCAAACCACGCCTGCAGCCCGCCGAGGGTGCCGCCGGAGCCGACGCCAACGACGATAGCGTCGATATCGCCGTCGAGCTGGGCGAAGATTTCCGGCGCGGTGGTGCTGATATGCGCCAGCGGATTGGCCTCGTTATTAAACTGATCGATATAGAACGCCCCCGGCGTCTCCTCCGCCAGGCGGCGGGCGTAATCCTGATAGTAGGCCGGATGGCCTTTATTGACGTCGGAGCGGGTGAGCAGCACCGTTGCCCCCAGCGCCCGCAGATGGAATATCTTCTCGCGGCTCATTTTGTCGGGGACGACGAGGATCAGGCGGTAGTTCTTTTGCGCCGCGATGAGCGCCAGGCCGAGCCCGGTATTGCCGGCGGTGGCTTCAATAATCGTACCGCCGGGCTGCAGCTTACCGAGGCGCTCGGCCTCGTTAATCATCGACAGCGCGACGCGATCCTTAATAGAACCGCCGGGGTTTTGGTTTTCCAGCTTGAGGAACAGGCTACAGGGGCCGGTTTCGAGCTTGTGCAGCTGGAGCAGGGGCGTGTGGCCGATAAGATCGCTAACAGAATGAAAGAGTGACATGACTATTTACCCATTCGTATCGAGATGACGAATGGTAGGTCTGTGAATTTGGCAAATTAAAGAATATTTAACCGTCCATAAGAGCAAAATGGAATATAAGATGCTATTTAGCCATCCGGAGGGAAAGGTTGTTAGCCGCCTGGGTGTATTGATATCTGAAAAATAGCGTTTTTGGCGTAATTTCCAGCAATTAATGTCTTTTTACGCCGACGCAAATGCGTTTTTCAGCAAAGGATGGTTAAAAAAAACATAGTTGAAAATACCAGGATGACGTGCGCGATTTACTCTGCCGATGCATAGCTGTTGGCTGAAAACAAATAACAAAGCCGGCTATTCAATACCGTTTTTGATAGATACGTCAGGGCCCGGACGCATGATAACCTTTTATTCAATTAGAGCGATTTGCGATTACGTCCGGGCTTATTAATGAGGCGCCGGAAGAAAAGGTGAGATGTGCCTGAATTTATATCACTAGCGATAAGTTCATTCTGGCCGATGCTGTATGCCGGGCTGGTTTTTACTATCCCCATTACGTTAATTTCGTTTGCCCTCGGCCTCGGGCTGGGGTTTGTCGCGGCGCTAATCAGGCTGTACGGGCCGCGACCGCTGCGGCTGCTGGTGCGTTTTTACGTCTGGGTTATCCGAGGCACGCCGCTGCTGGTGCAGCTGTTTCTGATTTTTTACGCGCTGCCGGGTATCGGGATCACCCTCGACGCTTTTCCCGCCGCGGTGATCGGCTTTACGCTGAACGTCGGGGCCTTCACTTCCGAGGTTATCCGGGCAACGCTGCTTTCCGTGGCTAAGGGACAGTGGGAGGCCGCGCACTCGATCGGCATGAACTGGTGGCAGTCGCTGCGTCATATTATTTTGCCGCAGGCCGCGCGGGTGGCCGTGCCGCCGTTATCGAATACTTTTATTTCGCTGGTGAAAGATACTTCGCTGGCGTCGGTTATTACCGTACCGGAGCTATTTTTAGCGGCCCAGAGAATTGCCGCCGTGACCTATCAACCCCTAATACTCTATACCGAAGCCGCCCTTATCTATTTATTAATCAGCTCGGTGCTGTCGTATCTGCAATCGAGGCTCGAGGCCCGGTTAGAAAAAAATACCTCAGGCAAGGAGCAAAATAATGATAACGCTGTCCGGGCTTGAGAAAGGTTTTGCCGGGCAAAAGGTCCTGCACGATATCTCTTTAAATATTGCCGAAGGGAGCGTCACCGCGCTTATTGGGCCATCGGGAAGCGGCAAAAGCACGCTATTACGCTGTATTAACCTGCTTGAGCTGCCGCAGGCCGGGAAATTAACTATTGGTCAGGAGAATATTACCTTCTCGGCGGATGCCGCACCGAAAAGAAAGGATATCCGCCGTATGTGCCAGCAGACCGGAATGGTTTTCCAGAGTTTTCAGCTGTTCCCTCACCTGTCGGTACTCGAAAACATTATGACGGGGCTGATTGTGGTGCAGAAATGGCCCGTTGAACGGGCGAGGGCCCGCGCCGAGGCGCTGCTGGCGAAGGTGGGGCTGCTGCATAAGCGTCACGCCTGGCCGGCGATGCTGTCCGGCGGCCAGCAGCAGCGGGTGGCGATTGCCCGGGCGCTGGCGCCTTCACCCAAGGTGCTGCTCTGCGATGAGCCAACTTCGGCGCTGGATCCCGAGCTGTCGCAGGAGGTGATTGCGGTTTTGCGTCAGCTGGCACAGGAGGGGACCACCATGCTGATGGCTACGCACGATCTGCGCCTGGCCGCCAGTATCGCCAGCCAGGTGGTGTTTCTTGAGTCCGGGCAGATCGTTGAGAGCGGCAGCTCGCGGGATATTTTTACCCGCGCGAAGAAAACCCGGACCCAGCTTTTTATTTCCACATTAACCGAAACGTTTCCCGATTCCTGGGAAATTTAAAACAACAACACGGCATAGCAGATTAAGGAGTTAATGATGAAAGTACTGATGACGGCACTACTGGCTACCGCTATTCAGCTGGGCGTGGCGCATGCGGCGGTGGCGCAGGACGACCTCGCAAAGATTAAAGCGGCCGGCGTGTTTAAGGTCGGCACCGAAGGGACCTTCCCCCCGTTTACCTACCACAATACCGCGGGGAAGCTGGTGGGTTTTGACGTTGATATCGCGCGTGAAATTGCCAAACGGATTGGCGTAAAGGCCGAGTTCGTTGAAGGTAAGTGGGATGGCCTGGTGGCCGGCCTGGACGCTAAGCGCTACGACGCGGTGATAAACCAGGTGTCCATCACGCCCGAGAGAGAGGCGAAGTATGACTTCTCCGATCCCTACATTTCCCCGAAAGCCGTGCTGATCGTCAATGAGAAAAACGCCGATATTCATACCTTTGCCGATTTAAAAGGCAAGAAGTCGGCGCATACCTTGACCAGTAACTACGCGCAGATTGCCCGAGAGAATGGCGCGGAGGTGGTGGGCACCGACGGCTTCGATCAGTCCATTGCGCTGGTGTCGCAGGGACGGGCGGATGCGACCATCAACAGCAACCTCTCATTCCTTGATTTCAAAAAGCATAAACCCGACGCCCCGGTAAAAATTGTGGCCGAACGGGCCGATACCGAGCAGGAAGCGGTATTAATCCGTAAGGGAAATCCGGATCTGCGTCAGGCGATCAATACGGCGCTGGCGGGCATTAAATCCGACGGCACCTGGCAGCGGATCTCCAGGGAGTATTTCGCCGCCGACGTGTCGAAATAAGAGGGCGCGGCGTCGTTACTGATAGGAAAAGGTAATGCTCGCGAGGGCGTTGGCGCTGCCCGGCACCAGCTCACCGGTGCGGACGTACTGCGC
>NZ_JAQGFU010000256.1:0-5370 GCF_030078455.1 Klebsiella sp. Ech2A
TTTTCCCCGATGCCTACGACCTCGGCTCCCTGGCCTTTGGCCTGAAGGACATTACCCGTGAATTCAACCTGACGCCCGCCGGCACCGGCATGGTGGCCTCGGCCATCACCTTCGGCGCCATCGTCGGCGCGCTGCTGGGCGGCTACCTGACGGATAAAATCGGCCGCTACCGCGTCTTTATGGCGGATATGCTGTTCTTCGTGGTTGCCGCAATCGCCTGCGCGCTGGCGCCCAACGAATACGTCCTCACCGGCGCCCGGTTTGTCATGGGGCTCGGGGTGGGCATTGACCTGCCGGTGGCGATGGCCTTCCTGAGCGAATTTTCTAAACTCAAAGGGCCGGGCAACAAAGCCGCCAGCGTCGCCATGTGGTGCCCGACCTGGTACGCCGCCATCAGCGTTTCGTACCTGCTGGTGCTGTTTTTCTACGCCGCGCTGCCGGAAAGCCACAGCGACTGGCTGTGGCGGCTGATCCTCGGCTTCGGCGCAATCCCCGCGCTGGTGATTATCGCCATTCGCAGCCGCTATATGAGCGAGTCGCCGGTTTGGGCCGCCAATCAGGGCAACCTGCGTGAAGCAGCCTCGATTCTGCGCCAGGCGTACAACATCAACGCCCACGTGGCGCAGGACGCGCTGGATAAACCGGCGCCGGTGGTGAAAAAAGCCCAGTGGAGCAACTATTTACGCCTGTTCCAGGGAGTTTACCTGCGGCGTACGACCCTGGCGACGCTGCTCTCGGTGGTCTCGTCATTCGCCTATAACGCCGTCGCCTTCGGCCTGCCGGTGATTATCTCCAGCTTCTTCGTGCAGTCGATGCTGACCACGATCCTAATCTCGCTGGCGCTGAACCTGCTCTTCGCCTTCGTCGGCGGGCTGCTGGCGGTACGCCTGGTGCCGCGCCTTGGGGCGTGGAAAATGTCGCTGGCGGGATACGGCTGCCAGCTGGCGGCGCTGCTGGGGCTGGCGCTGATTGGCCGCCCGGAAGGGGCCGCCGAAGGGATCACCGCGGTCGCCATGCTGGCGCTGTTCCTCTTCGGCCAGGGCTTTGGCCCCGGTGCGCATACCATGACCTTTGCCTCGCTGAGCTACCCAACGTCGCTGCGCGGCGTCGGCGTCGGCCTCAACCAAACCCTGATGCGCAGCAGCTCAACGCTGTCGCTGTTCCTCTTCCCGCTGCTGGTCGCGGCGCTGGATACGCGCGTCTTTTGGGTTATCGCCGCGGCGCCGCTCATTGGCCTGCTGTCGCTGCTGGCCATCCGCTGGGAACCGTCGGGCTACGATATCGACGCCGAGGATTATCAGGATAAATAGCGTTACCCCGGGCGCTCGCACTGAGCACCTTTTCCCCACCGCCCCTCAACCGTTCAACATGTAGCGATCCCGCCTGCGGGGGAAGGTCCAGGGATGGACCCTATCCGCAGCCGGCGGCGGTTTACGGGGATAATAAGCATAAGCTTTTCATATGATCGGGATGCTTTGCGGCCGATCAATACTCATCGCTGCTGTTTTTTCTTGAGTTTGCAGGGGCGCAACATTGCACAGCACCGTGTTACCACAGACAAAAAAAGGCTGGCAGGCTACGCTGGATCTCCGCTTTCAATCTATCGGCGATAAAACGGTCCTGACCTCTTCCCGTCACGTTGGCCCGTTAACCGTCCAGCGCCCTTTTTATCCCGAAGAAGAAACCTGCCACCTCTATTTATTGCATCCGCCGGGCGGCATCGTTGGCGGCGACGAGCTGACGATTACCGCCGCCCTCGACGGCGGCAGCCACGCGCTGATGACCATGCCCGGCGCCAGCAAGTTTTACCGCAGCAGCGGCGCGCAGGCGCATCTGCACCAGCGCTTCACCGTCGCGCCGCAGGCTATTCTTGAATGGCTGCCGCAGGACGCCATTTTTTTCCCCGGCGCGCGGGCTAATCTGCAGACCACCTTCCATCTTTGCGCCACCAGCACCCTTTTAGCCTGGGATCTGCTGTGCCTCGGCCGTCCGGTGATGGGCGAAACCTTTAGCCACGGCACCCTCGCGAACCGGCTGGAGGTGTGGGTTGATGAGACGCCGCTGCTGGTAGAACGCCTGCGCCTCGCCGACGGCCAACTGGCCTGCATCGCCCAGCGGCCGTGGATAGGAACGCTGCTGTTCTATCCGGCCAACGAGACCCTGCTCGACGGCGTGCGCGAGCGGCTCGCCGGGCTTGCCAGCTACGCCGGCGCCAGCCTGACCGACGGCCTGCTGACGGTCCGATTTTTAAGTGATGATAATTTGCTGTGCCAGCGGGCGATGCGCGATATCTGGCAGTTTATGCGCCCGCATCTGACCGGGAAACCCCCGGTTCCTCCCCGAATCTGGCTGACCTGAGAGAGCGCTATGGAACTGACACCCAGAGAGAAAGATAAGCTGCTGCTGTTTACCGCCGCGCTGGTGGCGGAGCGCCGCCTGGCCCGCGGGCTGAAGCTGAACTACCCGGAAGCGGTGGCGTTAATTAGCGCCTTTATTATGGAGGGCGCCCGCGACGGCAATAGCGTGGCGGCGCTGATGGAAGAGGGCCGCCACGTCCTGAGCCGCAGTCAGGTGATGGAGGGCGTGCCCGAAATGATCCCCGATATCCAGGTCGAAGCCACCTTCCCGGACGGCTCGAAGCTGGTCACCGTCCACAATCCGATAATCTGAGGTGTCGCGATGATCCCAGGTGAGTACCAAGTGAAGCCCGGCCAGATAGCCCTTAACGCTGGCCGCATGACCCGCAGCATAATCGTTGAAAACCACGGCGATCGGCCTATCCAGGTGGGATCGCACTATCACTTCGCCGAAGTGAACCCGGCGCTGAAGTTCGACCGCGAGCAGGCGACGGGCTATCGCCTGAATATCGCCGCCGGTACCGCGGTCCGTTTTGAACCCGGGCAAAAGCGTGAAGTGGAGCTGGTTGCCGTTGCCGGCGCCCGCGCGGTGTACGGCTTTCGCGGGGCGGTGATGGGAAAACTGGAGGCAACCGATGAGTAATATTTCACGCCAGGCCTATGCCGATATGTTTGGCCCCACCACCGGCGATAAGGTTCGCCTCGCGGACACCGAGCTGTGGATAGAGGTTGAGGACGATCTCACCACCTACGGCGAAGAGGTGAAGTTCGGCGGCGGAAAGGTCATTCGCGACGGCATGGGCCAGGGGCAAATGCTCTCAGCGGAGTGCGTCGATCTGGTGTTGACCAACGCGCTGATCGTCGATCACTGGGGGATCGTGAAAGCGGATATCGGCGTCAAAGAGGGGCGCATCTTCGCCGTTGGCAAAGCGGGTAACCCGGATATCCAGCCTGACGTCACCATCCCTATCGGCGCGGCGACGGAAATCATTGCCGCCGAAGGTAAGATAGTCACCGCCGGCGGCGTCGATACGCATATCCACTGGATCTGCCCGCAGCAGGCGGAAGAGGCGCTGGTCTCCGGCGTCACCACCATGGTCGGCGGCGGCACCGGGCCGGCGGCGGGCACCCACGCCACCACCTGCACGCCCGGGCCGTGGTATATCTCGCGGATGCTGCAGGCGGCGGATAGCCTGCCGGTCAACATCGGTCTGCTGGGTAAAGGCAACGGCTCCAACCCTGACGCGCTGCGCGAGCAGGTGGCGGCTGGCGTGATTGGCCTGAAAATCCACGAAGACTGGGGCGCGACGCCGGCGGCTATCAGCTGCGCGCTGACCGTCGCCGATGAGATGGACGTTCAGGTCGCGCTGCACAGCGATACCCTCAACGAGTCCGGCTTTGTCGAAGATACCCTGGCGGCGATTGGCGGTCGCACCATCCACACCTTCCATACCGAAGGCGCCGGCGGCGGCCACGCGCCGGATATTATTACCGCCTGCGCGCACCCCAATATTCTGCCCTCTTCGACTAACCCGACGCTGCCCTACACCGTCAATACCATCGATGAGCACCTCGATATGCTGATGGTTTGCCATCACCTCGACCCGGATATCGCGGAGGACGTGGCGTTTGCCGAATCGCGCATTCGCCGGGAAACCATCGCCGCCGAGGACGTCCTGCACGATATCGGCGCCTTCTCGCTGACCTCTTCCGATTCGCAGGCCATGGGCCGCGTCGGCGAGGTGGTGCTGCGCACCTGGCAGGTTGCTCACCGCATGAAGGTCCAGCGCGGCCCGCTGGCGGAAGAGCGCGGCGACAACGATAACTTTCGCGTTAAGCGCTATATCGCGAAATACACCATCAATCCGGCGCTGACCCACGGTATCGCCCACGAGGTCGGCTCGATTGAGGCCGGCAAGATGGCGGACCTGGTGCTGTGGTCCCCGGCGTTCTTCGGCGTGAAGCCGGCGTGCGTGGTGAAGGGCGGGATGATTGCCATCGCGCCAATGGGCGATATTAACGCTTCGATTCCCACCCCGCAGCCGGTGCACTATCGGCCGATGTTCGGGGCGCTGGGCAGCGCCCGCCATCGCTGCCGGCTGACCTTCCTGTCGCAGGCGGCGGTAGAGAGCGGCGTGGCGCAGCGCCTCAATCTGCACAGCGCCACGGCCACGGTGAAGGGCTGCCGAACGCTGCAGAAGGCCGACATGATCCATAACGGCCTGCAGCCCAATATTACCGTTGATGCGCAAACCTATGAGGTGCGCATTGACGGGGAATTAATCACCAGCGAACCAGCAGAAGTGCTGCCGATGGCGCAACGTTACTTTCTGTTTTAAGGAGTCCGGATGCTGTATCTGACCCAACGCGTGGATGCGCCGGTGCAGGCAACGGCCAGCGTCACGCTGCCGATTGATGTGCGGGTAAAAAGCCGAATCAAAGTCACCCTTAACGACGGGCGCGAAGCGGGCCTGCTGCTGCCGCGCGGCCTGCTGCTGCGGGGCGGTGACGTGCTGAGCAATGAAGAGGGCAGCGAGTTTGTCGCGGTCGTTGCCGCCGATGAGGGCGTCTCCGTCGTGCGCTGCGAGGATCCGTTTACGCTGGCGAAAGCCTGCTATCACCTCGGTAACCGCCACGTTCCGCTGCAGATTATGCCCGGCGAGCTGCGCTACCACCACGACCACGTGCTGGACGATATGCTGCGCCAGTTCGGCCTGCAGGTGAGCTTCGCCCACCTGCCGTTCGAACCGGAAGCCGGCGCCTACGCCAGCGAGAGCCACGGGCACGGCCATCATCATGGCCATAGCCACGACGACCACCATCACGGGCACGGTCACTAAATGCCGTCGCCGGAAAAACGCCTGCGGCTGATGCAGCTGGCCAGCAGCAACCTGCCGGTCGGCGGCTATAGCTGGTCGCAGGGGCTGGAGTGGGCGGTAGAGGCGGGCTGGGTGGCCGATACTCCGGCCTTCGAGCGCTGGCAGCTGCAGCAGATGGAGCAGAGCTTTTTTAC
>NZ_JAQGFU010000257.1:0-5365 GCF_030078455.1 Klebsiella sp. Ech2A
CTGCGGATCCTCAGCCTGGCCGAAGAGGCGAAGCAGGCGCTGCATCCGACGCAGCCCGCCGGGAGCCTGCGGATGGGGGCGATGGAGGCCGCCGCCGCCAGCCGGCTAACCTCTATTCTGCCGCGCTTTCATCAGCAGTGCCCGGCGGTCGCCCTCAGCCTGCAAACCATGCCCACCCGGCAGCTGGTCGAACGCGTGCTTAGCGCCGCGCTCGACTGCGCGCTGGTGAGCCTGCCTCCGGACGCCAGCGGCGAGCCGGAGTGTCCGGAGGCGCTGGAGTACCTGCCTGTGTTTGCCGAGGAGCTGGTCTTGATAACCCCTGGCGGACAGGAAGAGTTCAGGCTGGCGGCGTTTGCCCAGGGCTGCAGCTATCGCCGGCGCGGGGAAGCATTTTTGTCCGCCGTGAAAAACGTTGAAGTCCAGGAGATCGGCTCGTATCACGCCGTGATTGCCTGCATTGCCTCCGGGGGATATGCCGGGATCGTCCCGCAGAGCGTGCTGGCGCTCATGACCCTACCCGAAGGCTGCGAGACACAGCCGGTCGGCACGGCGATAACCCAGCTGGTGTGGCGCAAAGGCTACGCTTCGCCGGCGCTGGACGCCATGCGCCAGCAGCTGCTGCTGGCGGCCGATATTTAGCTCTGCCGCCTGCCGAGCATCACCAGTACGGCGGCCGCAAACAGCGCCCCGCCCGCGGCGCCGAGAGCGGCGTTAAAGGAGCCGGTCAGACCGTGCAGAACGCCGGCCGCCAGCGGACCGATAATCTGCCCGATGCCGTAAGTGGCGGTCATGGCGGCAATCATATTGAACGTCACCAGGTGATTCAGGCGCCTGCCTTCCGGCAGCGCCAGGGTCACGGTGCCCATAAAGGTGAAGCCAACCAGCAGAGCGCTCAGCATGCAAAACGCCAGGGAGTGGCTCCAGGCGGGGAGGATCACGCCTGTCGCCTGCACCATCAGGTTGAGGGTAAACGCCCGCCGGTAGCCGAGCTTAAGCGCCAGCCGGTGCCAGACAAAGCAGGACGGAACCGCCGCCAGGCCAAACAGCGCCCACAGCTGTACCGGGTCGATATCGGTGAGCGAGCCGGAGAGAAACAGCGGCAGGTAGGTAGCGGTGATGATATAGCCGAAACCAGCTAAGCCGTAGATAATCAAAAGCTTCCATGCATCCCCTCGTCGGCCTTCTGCGCCTGCCGCCTGAGCCGATGCCGTCGGTTTCCAGTCCACGAGGTAGTCCGACGGGCTCAGCAGCAGGCGCAGGACCAGCAAAAACAGGAGCGCGGCGCTGCCGGCACAGATAGCCAGATCTGTTGGCTGGTAAAAGCGTGGCTTTTGGCGAGCGAAATAAACTCCGCCGAGAGAAAAATGCCCATTCCGACCCCCGAGTAGAGGATCGGCGCGCCGTTATGATGCTTCATATGCTGCAGCAGCCACAGCGAGGCGGCGATCAGGGTCACCGCGCTCAGCATGCCGGCCACGCCCCTGACCGCAATAATGGCCAGCGGCGAGCGTAGCCAGCCTATCGCCGCCAGGCACAGCAGGGTTAAGAGTACCGATGCGAGGCTTAGCCACTTCGCATCGCCCGGCCTGGCCTTCGCCAGCATCAGCGCCCCCAGCAGATAGCCCGCGTAGTTCGCCGAGGCCGCGAGATTGCCTTCGCGCAGCGTTAAAATATGCTCATCCAGCATCAGCGGCAGGATCCCGGTAAAGGCAAAGCGCCCGTACCCCATCCCGACGATCAGCACCACCGAACCGGCCAGCGCCAGCAGGAAAGCCTTCAGTTCTGGCCTGCATTCACTCACGTTGCGCACTCCTTTTAATCATTAATCTCAAATAGAGAATTATTTACGATATAAATTCTATAATTAGTATGATTATAAAGTGACGGACAGGCAAGCGGCGTTGGATCGGCGCCGCGGATCGTCAGAACGGGAAACTAGAGGAAAACGTCGGGGAATGCTTCGTCGGTCAACGAAGTATGCAGGATATTAAGCGGGAAACGCCCCGCCTCCGCTGCCGGCGCAAGCCGTCGCGCAGCGGGGACGGGAACGGATAGCATCTACTCGCCGCGCAGCCACGGCGTGATGGTGATGCCGGTCAGCAGCCCTTCCGGGCTCAGCAGACGCGTCACCGTCTGCCCCCACGGCTCTACGCGGTTGGCGATAAGCAGGCGGTAACCCTTCGCCAGCAGGCCGTCGCTGGCCGCCTGAATATCGCGCACCTCAAACTCGATCCACGCCTGGGGCTGCGGGAGATCCGCCGGCCAGTCGTTGACGCCAAAACATGATTGCGCCGCCTGCTCCAGCGGCCACAGCGCAAAGTGCTTCACCCCGGCCAGCGCGTCCTGCTCGGTGAGCAGGTAGTCGGGGTTACCCTCCATCGCCTTCAAAGGCAAACCCAGCGCCTCGGCGTAAAACGATCGGCTGCTTTCGGCGCTGCGGGTAATGGGCCCAAACCCGGCGACGAACAGCACCTCAATCCCGGCTAAATCGGCTGTCATACTCCCTCCTGGACGTTGATATACGAGATGAGATATATACCGCGAATTGGCCCCGCTGCCCAGGCAATAAGGCAAGCAAATGGCCTAGCGGCTGCTGAGCGCCAGCCGCGCGGCGAAGAGCATAAACACGCCGCCCGTTACCCGGTCCATCCACCGGATAAACCCCGGCGCCTTCAGCAGGCCCGACGCATAGCGGGTAGCCATAATCAGGGTTAAGGACCACAGGGTGCCCAGCAGCACGTGGATGCCGACCAGCAGGAAGGTCCAGACCACCGGAGAGTGGCCGTTCGGGATAAACTGCGGCAGGAACGAGACGTAAAAGACGCCCATTTTGGGATTCAGCACGTTGCCGAACATCCCCCTTAAGAACCAGTTACCGGCAGCGGGCGCCGCCGTTCCGGCATCAAAAGCGCGACGCGGCCGGAGGATCAGCTGCAGGCCCAGCCAGCACAGCCAGGCGGCGCCGCACCATTTTAACAGGCTGTAGGCCAGCTCCGATGCCGCCAGCAGCGCGCCTAAACCCAGGGCGACCAGCGCCCCCCAGATCAGGCATCCCGCGTCGATACCCAGCGCGGCCTGAAAGGCTTTTTTACCGCCTTCCGCGGCGGAGGTTCGTAGAATGAGGGCGGTATCGAGACCCGGGGTTAACGTCAGGAGCAGCGCAGCGAATGAAAAGGCAAGAAGGGAATCTGTGACGGACATTTTCTTTCTCCGAAAGAGTGAATTCTGGAGAAATTTGGCGGCAGCGTCAACGGCATAAATTTCATCTTGCGCCCGTTTAAGTGAAACGTGCGGAAATCACCTCCTGGGCTCGTGCTGGCCGCTGGGTCTGCGCTATGCTAATCCCCCTTTTGTTTTAAATACCTGACGTTATGACTTCTGCTGCCACTCAGACTCAGCTCAACCTGCGCATCATTTCGATCGTGGTTTTCACCTGTATTTGCTATCTATCGATAGGCCTGCCGCTCGCCGTTTTACCCGGCTACATTCACTATCAGCTCGGCTATAGCACCTTTATGGCCGGCGTGGTGATCAGTCTGCAGTACATCGCCACCCTGCTTAGCCGGCCGCACGCCGGGCGCTACGCCGATATCTGGGGGCCGAAAAAAGTCGTCAGCCTCGGGATCGTCTGCTGCCTGCTGAGCGGAGTCTTCACGCTGGCGGCGGTGCTGCTGCAATCCGTTCCGCTGCTGGCGGTGGCCGCGCTGCTGGTTGGCCGAATCTTCCTCGGCGTGGGCGAGAGCTTTACCGCCACCGGGGCGACGCTGTGGGGAATTAAAACCGTCGGCGCGATCCATACCTCCCGGGTTATCTCCTGGAACGGGGTCGCCACCTACGTGGCGATGGCGGTTGGCGCCCCGCTGGGGGTGCTGCTCAACGGCTATTTTGGCATTAGCGGTTTTGCCGTGGTGGTAGTGGCGGTGGCCTTTATCGGGCTGCTTTTTGCCCGCACGCGCCAGGACGTCAGCGTTAGCGGCGGGGTTCGCGCGCCCTTTCACGTGGTGGTGCGCAAAATCTGGCCCTACGGCCTGGGGCTGGCGCTGGGGACGGTCGGCTTCGGGGTGATAGCCACCTTCATTACCCTCTACTTCTCCGCCCACGACTGGCAGGGCGCGGCGTTTACGCTGTCGCTGTTCAGCGTCGGTTTCATCTGCATTCGTCTGGTGCTCGGCAACACCATCACCCGCTACGGCGGCGTGCCGGTGTCGCTGGCCTGCTTTGTTATCGAGTGCATCGGCCTGCTGATTATCTGGCAGGCTCCCTCTGCATGGGTGGCCGGGATCGGCGCCTTCCTGACCGGCTCCGGTTTCTCGCTGGTCTTCCCGGCGCTGGGCGTTGAGGCGGTGAAACAGGTTGAGGAGCAGAACCAGGGCACCGCGCTGGGCACCTACTCGGCGTTTCTCGATCTGGCTCTCGGCCTGACCGGCCCCGTTGCCGGCTGGGTTGCCGGGTATTACAGCCTGGGAACTATTTATCTGCTGGCGGCGGCGGTCGTGGTGATGGCATTTATCTTGATATTCCGCGTATACCTGCAACAACGCGCCGGTTTGCGACGGGCATGAGGAATTGTATTCGGCGGGCCGCCCCCGCTGAAAAAGGTAAAAAAGTAATCAAGAATTGACTGTTATTCGGCATCCGTGACACCATCCGCTCAACGCCCGGCAACGGGCGTACTGGCGAAACGGGTGAGATATCAGAGATCGAATAATAAACGATCCGTGCCCGTTATCATGGCCAATCCGAATCACTGACCTCGACGGTGAATTCCTGAGTCTGGCGGGAAATACATACATGCATCAAAGTTTTAATCAGCGGGTTCATTTCTATTACTGCATATTAATCGCGCTGAAAATACACGGAAAATCGAAGAAAGCGGGCGGGATCAGAGGAAAAAATAACTTCCTGCTGAAATGGCTGCGTAAAGCGCAGGACAACAATATTTTCCACCCGGATATTACCAGCGAGATTGAGTGGCTGCGGGGGAAAATAATCCAGGCCGGATACGATACCGATCTTGAGCCGATGCTGGATTTTGTCTATGCCACTGCTAAACGCGCGGAGTCGCTAAAGGACGCCGATTAGTCCGCGGACGGGCGCAGGGCACTCTCCCGCCGCCGCTTAGCGTGACGCTGTCACGTTAAGCATAAAAATCGGTAAAGCTATTTTACCCGCGGTCAATGCCATCTATGCTGATGAACGAGTTTATCTAACCCGGAGTCATCGATGGCAGACTGGAATCCCTCGTTATATCTACAGTTCGGCGCCGAGCGTACCCGCCCCGCAGCCGAACTGCTCGCCCGTATCGCCCACCATCCCGTTTCCCTCGCCGTTGACCTTGGCTCCGGGCCGGGGAACAGTACCGCGC
>NZ_JAQGFU010000258.1:0-5288 GCF_030078455.1 Klebsiella sp. Ech2A
GGGGAAGATAACCGTCTTCCCCTTAACAATCCCCGCGGTCCCGCACGGAAATCGGTGCTGCGCACTGCGCTCACCTCCCGGCCTGCAGCCTGCGGTCGGCTCAACTCGACCTGCTCGCCCGTTCCGGGGCTCGCTCCTGTCTCGATTCGCCTCTTGCCGCCATCCCTGGCGGCCAGCCCTTGTCTTCCGGCCTCCGGTTCGCCGATTTCAGCGGGCAGCCAGGGCCCCGCTGCATGCTCTTTCACCACCTGACGTCCATCATTGCGGAAGGCAATAGCAGGTGCCGGCCGTTCCTGATTCAAACCGCCAGACCTATCTTACCCTTGCGCCGGGACAGCATGTTCTGCCAGGCTTCCGGTGAACGGAACTTCCTCTCAGCTGACCAGGGGATCGCTCCGCAGCGCTCTCCATTCCCCGCTCGCTGGCCGCGATCTCCTGGCAGCGAGGCCACATGTTCTGCCAGGCGCCTGGTGAACGGAACCCCTCCCTGCTGGCCCGCATAAAAGCTGCTCCTCACCCGTCGGGGCGGGGAGCGCTCCGCAGCGATCTACATCCCCGGCGCGCTGGCGGCGGTCTCCTGACGCCGTTTGAGCAGCGCTGCCAGCCGCTCGCCGGTCATCACGCTCAGCGCCGCGGTAGGACAAACCGCCACGCAGGCAGGACCGCCCTCGCGGCTCGCGCACAGATCGCATTTGATAATCAGCGGCGGATGCGCGGCGACGACCTCCACGGTAATGGCCCCAAAGGGGCAGGCTACCGCGCAGCTCTGGCAGCCGATGCAGCGCGACGCATCGGCCTCAACCCGATCCTCTCCCATGCTCAGCGCCACCACCGGGCAGGCCGCCACGCAGGGGGCGTTCTCGCACTGATGGCACATTACCGGTACGCTGAGGCTATCGAGACGCTGGACCTTCAGACGCGGCTGAAACATGGCCGCGGATGCGGAATGCTCCAGCGCGCAGGCGACCTCGCAGGTCCGACAGCCGATGCAGGCCTCCGCGCTGGCGATAATAAAACGGGTCATAGGCTCTCCTTTCGCTTAAACAGGTCGAGCATCTCTTCCGCCGCCCGACGCCCGGCGGCCATTGCGGTCACCACCAGATCGGCACCGTGTACCGCGTCGCCGCCAGCAAAAACTTTATCATTGTGGGTCTGCGTGCTGGCACGGCCCTCGCCGCCCGTGCAGATTTGCCCCCAGCGGTCGAGGTCGATCCCGTGACCGCGCAGCCAGGGCATATCGTGCGCCTGGAAGCCAAACGCCATCACCAGCACGTCGGCCGCCAGCTCAAACCCGGAACCGGCCACCGGCCGCGGGCGACGTCGCCCGTCCGGCCCCGGCTCGCCCATTTCGGTACGGATCATGCTCACCGCGCGCACCGCCCCTTTACGGCCGCGGAGGATCCGCTGCGGCTGGACGTTAAACTGAAACGCCACGCCCTCTTCCCTGGCGTTGACCACCTCTTTTTTCGAACCCGGCATGCTCTGCTCATCGCGGCGGTAGGCGCAGGTCACGCTCGCCGCGCCGCGTCGAACGGCGGTGCGCAGACAGTCCATCGCCGTATCGCCGCCACCGAGCACCACAACGTGTTTACCCTCGATATCGGTGAGCGGATACTCCCCCGACGCCTCCAGCCCCATGACTTCGCGGGTGCTGGCAATCAAAAACGGTAGCGCCTGAATCACCCCCGGGGCATCTTCCCCCTCCAGGCCGGCGGCCATCAGGCCGTAGGTGCCGACGCCGAGGAACAGCGCATCGTAGTCGGCCAGCAGATCGGCGAACGCCACGTCGCGCCCCACCTCGTGGTTAAGATGGAACTGAATGCCCATGGCGCTGAAAATCTCTCTTCTGACCGCCAGCAGGCCCTTATCCAGCTTAAACGGCGGAATACCGAAGGTCAGCAGCCCGCCGATTTCCGGATGCCTGTCGTAAACGTCAACCTTTACCCCCGCGCGCGTCAGGATATCGGCGCAGCCCAGGCCCGCCGGCCCGGCGCCAATCACCGCCACCCGCTCCTCACGGGGGCTGACGTCCCCTGCCTGCGGCCGCCAGCCCATCGCCAGCGCGCTGTCGGTAATATAGCGCTCGAGATTGCCGATGGTGACCGCCCCGCCCTGCGCCTTCATGGTACAGGCCCCTTCGCACAGCCGGTCCTGCGGGCAGACCCGGCCGCAGATTTCCGGCAATGAGCTGCTTTGATGGCACAGCTCCGCGGCCTCGATAATCTTTCCTTCATTCACCAGGCGAATAAAATCCGGGATGTGGTTATGCAGCGGACAGGTCCAGTTGCACCACGCTTTCTGCGCGCAGTAGAGGCAGCGTTCGCTCTCATATTCCGCCTCACCGGCGCCGAGTGGGTGATAGATCTCCGCGAAATGCGCCTTGCGCTCCTCGGCGGCGATCTTTTGCCCCCCCACGCGCGGCGGCTTACGCAAGAAGGCCGAACGCCGGTCGTCGCCCCGCATCCGCACCGGCTGACCCTGAGCGGCACGGGCCTGCCTTTCACGACGCAGCTGGTTTAGCCCGGATTCGTCCATCAGCCGCAGCGCCTCGGTGGGGCAGCTGCTGACGCAGGCCTGCAGGCCCGACGGAAGCTGCTGACAAAGATCGCATTTCTGCGCCAGCTGCGGCGCATCCTCGCCGGCGGCCACCATCTCGATCGCGCCAAAGGGACAGGCAACGGCGCAGTTTTTACAGCCGATACACTCCGCCGGCTTAAGCTGGATGCTGTCGTTGGAGAAACAGAGCGCCTGGGTCGGGCAGGAGGCAACGCAGGGCGCATCGTTGCAGTGACGGCAGGTGGTCACTCGGCTGACGCCGCGGTGAGAAACCAGGTGGATACGCGGAAGAAAATCATGCCGCCGCTGCGGCCAGCAGTCCTCGCTGTGGGCGACAGCGCAGGCCACTTCGCAGGCGTGGCAGCCGATGCAGCTCGCAGCGTCGGCAACAATAAATCGGTTCATTGGCTTCCCTTGTTATTATTCCGAAATTGACAAGGGGTCGCGATGCAATAATCAGGCGATTTTTACATTCTCAATCGTGGCGAACTTATTTTTGCGAGCAGCCTCAAAAAAATACCGCCTTCACCCGGCATAAATATCAGGGAGACGCGCTGCAGAATCATATTGTGAGTCAGAATGATTATATCCCTCTCATTATGAGACGCTATTTTCTCCGCGGCGTTTTTCCGCCCACCGCTTGCCGCCGTTACCGCCTCTTTCTGTGATAGTCGACTCATTTCAACAGTATTTTTCCGCCAGGAATAAAAACTGGCACTGCCTAAGCATAAGTAATAGCGAGCTTTGCACTCTCTCTATTCACCCCCTCCCGGTTGGCTCCTAAGCCCACCGTTGGATATTAAGGAGAAATACATTATGAGCGCCATTGATTCTCAACCACCATCGGTCACTGGTAGCCCCCACACAATTGATGAGGTGGATCGCGTCTTATCCCCGGGGAAGCTGGTCGTTCTTGGTTTGCAGCACGTTCTGGTGATGTATGCTGGCGCAGTCGCCGTCCCTTTAATGATTGGAGACCGGCTGGGGCTAAGCAAGGAAACGGTCGCACTGCTGATCAGCTCCGATCTGTTTTGCTGCGGCGTCGTTACCCTGCTGCAGTGTATCGGCGTCGGACGTTTTATGGGCATTCGCCTGCCGGTTATTATGTCGGTGACCTTCGCCGCCGTGACGCCGATGCTGGCCATCGGCATGAATCCCGATATCGGACTGATGGGTATTTTCGGCGCGACGATTGCGGCCGGGATAATAACCACCCTGCTGGCGCCGCTGATCGGCCGATTGATGCCGCTTTTTCCCCCGCTGGTCACCGGCGTCGTCATCACGTCCATCGGTCTGAGCATTATGCAGGTGGGGATCGACTGGGCGGCCGGAGGGAAAGGTAATCCGGAATACGGCAGCCCCATCTATCTGGGGATTTCGTTTGCCGTACTGCTGTTTATTCTGCTGATCACCCGCTTTGCCAAAGGCTTTATGTCTAACGTCGCCGTGCTGTTAGGTATCGTTTTCGGCTTCGGCCTGTCGATGATGATGAATGAGGTTAACCTCAACGGCCTGCACGACGCCCACTGGTTTGCCGTGGTCACTCCGCTGGCCTTAGGTACGCCCGTCTTCGATCCGATATCAATCATCACGATGACCGCCGTCATGATCATCGTGTTCATTGAATCAATGGGGATGTTTCTGGCGCTTGGCGAAATTGTCGGTCGTAAGCTGACGCCGCAGGATATCATTCGCGGCCTGCGCGTTGACGGCATCGGTACCCTATTCGGCGGGCTGTTTAATAGCTTTCCGCACACCTCCTTCTCGCAGAACGTGGGCCTGGTCAGCGTCACCGGCGTTCATAGCCGCTGGGTCTGCGTCGCATCTGGCGCCATTCTGATTATCTTTGGCATGGTGCCCAAGATGGCGGTGCTGGTGGCCTCTATCCCGCAGTTCGTGCTGGGCGGCGCGGGGCTGGTGATGTTCGGCATGGTGCTGGCAACGGGGATACGTATCCTCGCCCGCATCAACTACTCCACCAATCGCTACAACCTCTATATCGTCGCCATCAGCCTTGGCGTCGGCCTGACGCCAACGCTATCAACGCAGTTTTTCTCTAAATTCCCCGAGGTACTGCAGCCGCTGCTGCACAGCGGGATCATGCTGGCTACGTTTAGCGCCGTCACCCTAAACCTGTTTTTCAACGGCTACAACAAGCACACCGGGCTGGTGCCGGAAGCCCAGGGGACGCATCGCGCGCCGCGCACGGTGCGCATGTGGTTATTAATGCGCAAGGTTAAAAAGCAGCAGCATGAGGAGTAGCGCTGGGCGGTGCGGTATCGGGGTGGCCCGCTGCCGCGTTTCATTTTGCAAATAAGCACAATAGCTTCCGGAGAAAGCACCATGCTACTTCGCCTGACCCTCGCCGCGACCCTACTGCTGATGTTGAGCTTTCCGGCTGTACGAGCGGCTGTCGATCTCGGTATCAGCAGCCGGTTTGGTTTTTTTTTGCTTTTTTAATCGCGACCTCGCTGCCGCATGATTAAAAGGAGTCCCGTCACAATGAAAATGGTAACAACCGTGTGCCCCTACTGCGCGGCCGGCTGCAAGATAAGGCTGGTGACCGAAGAGGGGCAGATTATCCGCGCCGAGCCGGCGATGGGTAAAAATAACCAGGGAACCCTGTGCCTGAAGGGCTACTACGGCTGGGACTTTATTCACGATACCCAGATCCTCACCCCGCGCCTGAAAACCCCGATGATCCGCCGCCAGCGCGCCGGCAGGCTGGGGTC
>NZ_JAQGFU010000259.1:0-5215 GCF_030078455.1 Klebsiella sp. Ech2A
CCCCAAGCGCCTTTTGGCCGCCGACAAAGCCTCCCTCTTCCCCCGCCAGTGCGCTGTAGTCGGCAAAACGCTTCAACGAAACGTATTCGCCGTGCTTCCACTCGCCAAAGCTGAACGGCCCGGTGCCGATCGGCGCAATCCAGGCGCCGTCCGCGGCAACCGATTTAGGGCTGATAACCGCGGCCGCGCCGCAGTCGGTGCGCGCCAGGGTGTCCAGAAACAGCGCCACCGGTTTTTCCAGCGTCATAACCACGGTATGGGCATCCGGGGCGCTGACGTCGGTGACATGAATCAACCCGCTGCCGTCAAACTCGCGCAAACATCGCCACTGGGTTTTCGGGTCGTTCCAGTGCTTCCAGCTCCACACCACGTCCTGCGCCGTCATGGCATCGCCGTTGTGAAACTTCACCCCTTCACGCAGATGGAAGGTATAGGTTTTACCTTCATGACTCACGTCCCACGATGACGAGAGCATCGGCCCCACGGTACCGTCTTCACGGTAGCCCACCATACCTTCCACCACGTGCATCAGGACATCATCGGTGTTTCCGTCCCGGTTGACGCCCGGCTGGCTGCTGCGGATATCCTGATTCAGCGCAAAACGGATAACCTCGCCATCGGCCGCCTGCGCCACCATGCCCGGCAGTAACAGGGCAACAGCTGATAATAATTTTTTCATACCAATCTCTCTGTTAATCGAGCGTGTAGCGCGTGAAGTCGCGGTTAAGTGCCGGAAGCGGGACCACATCCATCATCCCCTCGGCGGGGGTCATCACGATCATCGCCACCGTGGCGGATAAATCGCTGCTGAACCCCGGCCGCGGCGGACGACATACGGAATAGGGGGAGCCGAAGTCATCGAAAAAGGCGTTTTTCATCTCCTCTTCTCCCGGTTTTGCATGGGCATTAAGTAATTCATGGACGCGCCAGCTGCGGTACAGCGAATCCGGCGAGGCATCGATGCCCTCTTCGCGAACTTTGCAGCGTGCGGGCAGGCTCTCCCAGTGGTTGGCATGCACCAGCAGGCCATTTTGCGGATAGAGGGTGAAGCTTTCGTCCGGGGCGCATTCGAAATCGATGGCAAAGCCCTCTTTTGTGCTGAGGATCATATTGTTGGAGCACGACTTTGGCGTGGTGGCGACCACCTTCATCGCCAGCGCCATATGCTGCTGTTCCAGCGCCTTACGACGGATCAGGGACAGCGGGACGCCCTGCTGCTGATAATCGCGCTCGCAGCGCAGATAGTTCGCGGTGATGGCGATACCGGCGCTGTTCATGCCGCTGCGGCCAAGCCCCCCGGCCTCCACAAAAGTCAGGACATCCGGCCCCTGCTGACGCTTAATTTTCACCACTACCGAACTCTCCGCGCACTCCGCGCGCCAGTCCCAGTTTTGGCCATGAATCAGTTTGCCGTGCGGGCTGCGCTGCGGCAGGATCACCGCGCCGGTACAGCCATCTTTTATGCTATCGTCGTGCGGCGTCTGGCACTGCTGCATGCTGCGCGCCTGGGCGATAACTTCGGTACGGGCGTTGATCATCACAATCGCTTCCAGCGAAACCCCGGAGGCGCAGGCAATGCCGCGCATTTCGTCGAGATAGTCCGCGTCAAACTCGCGGATGATGGCGCTGAAGCTATTAATCAGGCGATCGCGCTGCTCCTGGCCGATCCGCAGGGCGTTGAGCTGGTCGCCGTAAATGGCCACGCTGGCGTCGATCCGAGCCTTAGCCTGCTCACCGTACTGGCAGCCCCGCTCGTACGGCGTGCCGGAAATTTCGATTAAGGGAAAAGGTTGCGTCACGTTATTCGCTCCTCAGCGATTTGCCTGCAGTACGCGCAGGAAAAAATCTTTTACTTCATCCAGCACCTTCATGCCGTCGTGGCCGACGTTTGGCACGATCTCTTGTTCCGCCTGCACGCCGTGTTCACGTAGGCTGTTGAGCAGCGCGGTATTACGTTCGATTCGGGTAGCGCCGGCATCATTGCACCCCGGCAGATAGTACCGGCCGCCGGGCTGATGGGTGATCTCCCAGGTTTCCAGATCGACCTTGCCGACCACCAGCTGCACCGCCACCTCTTTTAAGGCGCGGTAATCCAGAGGCCTGCCAAAGATTTGCTCAAAGTTCTGCACCCCCGGCCACCAGGCCTTGCTGTCGTCAAGCAGCGTGACGGAACCCGGCGCGCCAATGGAGACCCCCAGCAGCTTTTCCGGGTGAATGTAGAGGAATCGATGGGCGAAATGACCGCCTCCCGAGTAGCCGAACAGCAGAAACTTGCCAAAGTCGTAATCCAGCAGCTCGCTCACTTCATCAATCATCGCCAGCAGCGTCAGGTCATAGCGAATATCCTGCTCAATGATGTATTTAAAGCCGTGTGAATTCCCGTCCCCTAGCGGCCCAACGGGGAACAGAGGAGCCAGAACAACGCAGCGGTTGTAGCGGGCGAACTCGGTAAAAGCATCCCGATATTGCACCATCGAACGACCGGTACCGTGCATCGCGACGACCAGGCGATAGCCGGTTTTGTCACCATCGAATCCGGGCGGGACGTACAGGCAGTACTGGAAGCGGGGATCGTGTCGGCTGGAAAAAATCGTCGTGCTGCCGCGATAGTAAAGCGCCTGGCTGCGCCCGGCGGCATGCTCAGAATCATTCTTAATTACTGATAGTTCCATAAATTGTTTCTCGTTCATCGACTGTTCAAAATTGATTCAAACACAAAACCAAAATTGGCGCCAATTTAATAAACAATTTATTAACAAAAGATCTGGTTCATGTCACAATTCAGCTTTGGGTCAGAGCAAAAGCCAATAGACCAACGGTTTAAACTGGTGCCAAAGCCGGGAACCGTTCATTATCAGGCTGCAAAAATCGCGGGAACCAGGACAAGGAGCTGAGGATATGATGCAAGGTAAAACCACTCTGGTGCACGTTGCCAACCTGCTGGCGATGGATATTAATACCGGGGTTTTCCAGCCGGGCGCCTGGCTGAAACAGGTCGAGCTGGCGGAGCGCTATGAGTGTACGCGCAGCGATGTTCGCCGCGCCCTCGATCAGCTGGTCATTGAACGGCTGGTGCAGCATGTTCCCAATCGCGGATACCATGTTTATTCGCCCGACGTGCAGCAGCGGCGCAATATTTCGCGCATCCGCGCGGTGCTGGAGAGCGCATCGGCCAGCGATATCGTCGAGCATATCCAGCCCGCACAGCTAGCCGCCCTGCGCCAGAGCGCCGAATTGTTTGACCACTACACTCAGTTCGGCACGATCCTGCAGCAGTATGAATCCAACCTCGCCTTTCACCGCGCGCTGCTTGCCCCCTGCTCGAACAAAGACATGATTGAACTGATTTTCGAACTCCGCAGCCGGGTTCCCTCCGCGGCGCTGGGGCAATGGAACTCGCATGCGAGGATCGTCCAGTCTTCACAGGAACATTTCGCGATGGTCGAGGCGATAGAACAAGGCGACCCTTCGACCCTGGCGACGCTGCTGCGCCAGCACATCCTGCAGGACGACGATGCGCCGGCCCCGGCGGCCGGCTCAATGCGATGAAATAAACGCGGAGGGCGTAACCGGGGCGGGCAGGGAAAAATTACGCTTCATGCGCTCGACTTCGCGCACCGGCGTCAGGCCAAAAAGCCGCTTAAACTCACGGCTAAACTGAGAAATGCTCTCATAGCCGACCCGCACGCCGGCGGCGGAGGCGGTCAGGTTGCCGCGCAGCATCAGCAGCCGGGCCTGATGCAGGCGCGTTGATTTCAGGTACTGCATCGGCGAGGTGTTGGTTACCGCCTTGAAGTGGCTGTGAAAGGTCGGAACGCTCATCCCGACCTCTTTTGCCAGGGCGCCAACGTCAAGGCTCCCGGCGTAATGCGCATGAATTTTTCGTATCGCTTTCGCCACTTTGCCAAACTGGCCCTGCATCCGCAGGGCGCTGCGCAGCGCCGGCCCCTGCTCGCCGGTAAGCACCCGGTAATAGATCTCCCGCAGCATCGACGGCCCGAGCATTTCCGCATCCAGCGGCGAAGACATAATCTGCAGAAAGCGTAAAACCGAGCCACCGACCTTCTCATCCATCAGGCTCGACATCATGCTTCGCGGCGCTGCGCCAGCCGAGGTGCCGCGACCATCAAGCTCCAGCAGCAGATCGGCGGCTAAGGTGAAGTCCAGGCGAATGTAAATGGCCAGCATCGGCTCGGCTGCGCTGGCGTCGGTCTCCATGGTAAACGGCACCGGCACGGAGACCATCAGATAATGCCGGGCATCATACAAATAGACATCATTGCCGAGAAACCCCTGCTTTCTCCCCTGCACGACAATAACGATCCCCGGCTCGTATAAAACCGGCGTGCGCTGCAGCGGTCGGTTCGATCGCAAAAAGCGAACGTCGGGCAGCGCGGTAAGGTTGTAGCCCTCCTGCGGGGTCAGATGGTCCAGCAGCATCACCATTTGCCGGTCAGCGGTCGTTGTCATAAAGCCTGCGTTAAAGAAGCGGAAACCTGCGCGAAGTGTGACACTCCCAGCCCGCCGCGTCCAGACGACTCATAGGAACAGGCAAAGACCGCAGAGGATCGGGGCTACGCCCGATCGCCGTTGAGCCCTATGCTGTCTGCTCAATTTCACCATGGAGAGTCCATATGTCAGCAAAACTATTTTTCATCACCGGCGTCAGCAGCGGGTTTGGCCGGGCGCTGGCCGAAGAGGCGCTCAGCGCCGGGCATCGGGTGGTCGGAACGCTACGAAAAGAGAGCGATCGGGAGCAGTTTGAGGCCCTGTCGCCGGGTCAGTGCTTTGGCAGAGTGCTGGACGTTACCGATTTTGCCGCCATCCCGCCGCTCGTTGAGGCCGTAGAGCGGGAAATCGGCGCGGTTGACGTGCTGGTCAATAACGCCGGCTACGGTCACGAGGGGATCATGGAAGAGTCGCCGCTCGAGGATCTCGTGGCGCAATTCAACGTCAACGTATTTGGCGCGGTTGCGATGATTAAAGCGTTTGTCCCCATGTTCCGCGCGCGCCGCGCCGGCCATATTCTGAATATTACCTCCATGGGCGGATTCATCACCATGCCCGGCATCAGCTACTACTGCGGAAGTAAGTTCGCCCTGCAGGGGATTTCCGAAACCTTAACCAAAGAGCTTAAGCCCTTTAATATCGCGGTGACGGCGGTTCAGCCAGGATCGTTTCGCACCGACTGGGCCGGACGCTCGATGGTGCGCTC
>NZ_JAQGFU010000025.1:0-39766 GCF_030078455.1 Klebsiella sp. Ech2A
GCGGAAAAACGGCAGCCCTGGGCAACGACGCTGCCGGTTCTTGCCGGGCAGGCCTGGCAGGCGACGGTCGAATGCAGCGAGCGCTTTGGCGAGGCCCAGCTCGCCCACCGCATTCATCGCTATCTGCCGGATCAGGGGCAGCTGTTCGTGGGCAATAGCCTGGTGGTGCGCTTAATTGATGCGCTTTCGCAGCTGCCGGCGGGATATCCGGTCTACAGCAACCGCGGCGCCAGCGGCATTGACGGCCTGCTGGCAACCGCCGCCGGCGTGCAGCGGGCCAGCGCCCGCCCTCTGCTGGCGATCGTGGGCGATCTTTCTGCGCTCTACGATCTGAATTCGCTGGCGCTGCTGCGCCATGCCTCGGCGCCGCTGGTGCTGATTATTGTCAATAACAACGGCGGGCAGATCTTCTCTCTGCTGCCGACGCCGCAGGAAGAAAGGCGCCAGTTTTATTCAATGCCGCAGGATGTCAACTTCGGGCACGCCGCGGCGATGTTCGATCTCGACTACCACCGCCCGGGCAGCTGGGACGAGCTGGAGACGGCGCTGTCCGGCGCGTGGCGGAGCCCTGGCGCAACCGTGATTGAGCTGGCGGTGAACGAAACCGACGGCACCCATACTTTGCAGCAGCTGCTGGCGCAGGTGAGTCGTTTATGAGCCTGCACGCCAAGTGCGAACGCGGCCAGGCCAATCAACCCTGGCTGATTTTTTTACACGGTTTTTCGGGCGACAGTCGCGAATGGCAGCCGGTCGGGGAGGCGTTTAGCTCCCGTTCGCGGCTCTATATCGACCTGCCCGGCCACGGCGGTTCCCGCGATATTCAGGTCGGTGATTTTACCGATGTCTGCCGACTGCTGCAGGAGACGCTGGATAGTTACAGCATCCTTAACTACTGGCTGATTGGCTACTCCCTCGGCGGCCGCATCGCGATGGCCTTTGCCAGCCAGCCGCGCGACGGTCTGTGCGGGCTGGTCGTGGAGGGTGGTCATCCGGGACTCGTTGACGATAGCGAGCGCTTGCAGCGCCGGCGCTGCGATGCGGCCTGGGCCGAACGCTTTCGTCACGAACCGCTGCCCCAGGTCTTTGCGGACTGGTACCAGCAGCCGGTTTTCGCCTCGCTGGATGCGCTGCAGCGGGTGGACTTAATCGCGCTACGCAGCCGCAACCATGGCGCCAATCTGGCCGCCATGCTGGAGGCGACGTCGCTGGCGGTCCAGCCCGATCTGCGCCCGGCGCTGCGCGCCTGCCGCTTTCCTTTTCACTATCTTTGCGGCGCGCGCGATGACAAATTCCGCGCGATCGCCAGCGATCTCGCCGCGACGATACACGTCATTCATCATGCCGGGCACAACGCGCATCGGGAAAATCCCGCCGCGGTAACCGCCTGCCTGGCGCAGTTTTTAGCAAGTTAACTAAAGGACATTCTATGATCTCTCTTGATGAAGCCATGCTCTACGCCCCCGTTGAATGGCACGATTGTTCCGAAGGCTATACCGATATTCGTTACCAAAAATCGACGGACGGTATTGCTAAAATCACCATTAACCGTCCACAGGTGCGTAATGCATTCCGTCCGCTGACCGTAAAAGAGATGATTCAGGCGCTGGCGGATGCCCGCTATGACGACAATATTGGCGTCATTATCCTGACCGGCGAAGGGGACCTGGCGTTCTGCGCCGGCGGTGACCAGAAGGTGCGCGGCGACTACGGCGGCTATCAGGACGATTCCGGCGTGCATCACCTGAACGTGCTCGATTTCCAGCGTCAGATCCGCACCTGTCCGAAACCGATCGTCGCGATGGTCGCCGGCTACTCCATCGGTGGCGGCCACGTGCTGCATATGATGTGCGACCTGACAATCGCGGCAGAAAACGCCATCTTTGGTCAGACGGGTCCGAAAGTCGGCTCCTTCGACGGCGGCTGGGGCGCAGCCTATATGGCCCGCATCGTTGGCCAGAAAAAAGCGCGTGAAATTTGGTTCCTGTGCCGGCAGTACGATGCGCAGCAGGCGCTGGATATGGGGCTGGTCAACACCGTCGTCCCGCTGGCCGATCTGGAAAAAGAGACCGTTCGCTGGTGTCGCGAAATGCTGCAAAACAGCCCAATGGCTCTGCGCTGCCTGAAGGCGGCGCTGAACGCCGACTGTGATGGTCAGGCGGGTCTGCAGGAGCTGGCGGGTAATGCCACCATGCTGTTCTACATGACCGAAGAGGGTCAGGAAGGGCGCAACGCATTTAATCAGAAGCGTCAGCCGGACTTCAGCAAATTTAAACGGAATCCGTAATGCGCCGGGCGCAGGTTTACCGCTGGCAGATACCGATGGACGCGGGCGTGGTTCTGCGCGAACGGCGGTTAAAAAACCGTGACGGGCTGTTCGTCCATCTCCAGGAGGGCGAGCGCGAAGGCTGGGGAGAGGTTTCTCCTCTGCCGGGCTTTAGCGAAGAAACCCTGGAAGAGGCGCAGGCTGCACTGCTGGCGTGGGCGACGGCCTGGCGTCAGGGACAGGATCTTCCTTTTCCTGCGCAGCCCTGCGCGGCGTTCGGGATCAGCTGCGCGCTGGCCGAGCTGAATGAGCAGCTGCTGCAGGCGGCAGATTATCGCGCCGCGCCGCTGTGCACCGGCGATCCGGACGAGCTGTTTGCCAGGCTCGCGGCGATGCCGGGCGAGAAGGTCGCCAAGGTCAAGGTGGGCCTGTATGAGGCCGTACGCGACGGCATGGTTGTAAATCTGCTGCTGGAGGCTATCCCCGAGCTGCGGCTGCGTCTGGACGCCAACCGCGCCTGGACGCCGCTCAAGGCGCAGCAGTTCGCAAAATACGTGGACCCGCAGTATCGCGATCGCATCGCTTTCCTTGAGGAGCCGTGCAAAACCCGCGACGATTCCCGCGCTTTTGCCCAGGAAACCGGTATTACCATTGCCTGGGATGAGAGCCTGCGTGAAGCCGATTTTTGCCTGCAGGCCGAGGCGGGAGTTGGGGCGGTGGTGATTAAGCCAACCCTTACCGGTAGCCTGCAAAAAGTGCAGGAGCAGGTTGCCGCCGCCCACGCTCTGGGGCTGACGGCGGTCATCAGCTCCTCGATTGAGTCGAGCCTTGGGCTGACGCAGCTGGCGCGTATTGCGGCCTGGCTGACGCCGCAGACCGTTCCGGGCCTCGATACGCTGACGCTGATGCAGTCCCAGCTGGTGCGCCCGTGGCCTGAAAGCACGCTGCCGTGCCTGTCAACGGATGCGCTGGAGCCGCTGCTGTGATCTTTCGCGACTGGCCGTGGCACCACTGGCGTCAGCAACGGGGCGAGGCGTTTGCTCTGCGGCTGAACGACGATAGCCTGACCTGGCAGCAGCTGTGCGAACGGGTTGACGCGCTGACGGCGGGGTTTGTCGCTCAGGGCGTAGGTGAGGGCGATGGCGTTATTTTGCGGGCCCACAACCAGCCGGCGGCGCTGCTGGCCTGGCTGGCGCTGCTGCAGTGCGGTGCCAGGGTGCTGCCGCTTAATCCGCAGCTGCCGTCGGCAATGCTGGCGCAGCTGCTGCCGTCCCTCGATATGCACCATCTGCTGGCGCTTAGCGGCGAGGATAATGCCGCCCTCGGCTATTCGCCGCTTGCTATGCGCACCGATGCCGGAGAACGCAGCCTGGCCTGGAGCGAAGATCGTCTGGCGTCGATGACGCTGACCTCAGGTTCTACCGGGCTGCCGAAGGCCGCAGCGCATACTTTCCGCGCTCATCTTGCCAGCGCGCAAGGGGTGCTGGCGATGATCCCGCTGGCCGCCGACGACGACTGGCTGCTTTCCCTGCCGCTGTTTCACGTCTCGGGGCAGGGAATTCTCTGGCGCTGGCTGCTGGCCGGATCGCGACTGACGGTGCGGGAAAAGCGGCCGTTAGAACAGGCTCTGCAGGGCTGCAGCCACGCGTCGCTGGTGCCAACGCAGCTGTGGCGGCTGCTCAACGGCGATGCGCAGGTATCGCTGAAGGCCGTTCTTCTGGGCGGGGCGGCGATCCCCGTCGAACTGACCGGGCAGGCGCGGGAGAGAGGTATTCGCAGCTGGTGCGGATACGGCCTGACCGAATTTGCCTCGACGGTGTGTGCCAAAGAGGCCGACGGCGAGGCGGATGTTGGGCAGCCGTTGCCCGAGCGGGAGCTGAAAATTGTCGACGGCGAGGTTTGGCTGCGCGGGGCCAGCATGGCGGCGGGCTACTGGCGCGACGGCGGGCTGGTGCCGCTGGTTAACGAGCAGGGCTGGTTTGCCACGCGCGATCGCGGCGAGCTGCGTAACGGTAGGCTGACCATCCTTGGGCGTCTGGATAATCTCTTTTTCAGCGGCGGTGAGGGGATCCAGCCGGAAGAGGTTGAGCGGGTGATTATGGCTCATCCGCAGATCCGCCAGGCGTTCATCGTGCCCCTGGATGATGCCGAGTTTGGCCAGCGTCCGGTGGCGGTGGTCGAAGGCGATGAACGGTGCGACATGGCGGCTTTAGCGGCATGGGTCGAGAATAAGCTGGCGCGCTTTCAGCAGCCGGTACGCTGGCTGGCGCTGCCCGAGGCGCTGAAAACCGGCGGCATAAAGATTTCGCGTCGGGCGTTACGCGAGTGGGTCAACGCGCATCGGGACGATTGCGCTTAGAGCGGCGGATAGCTAGCGCTGGTGAACCTTTGAATCATCTTTTGATGAAGGGATTGAATACGTTTTTATGATTGCAGTGATGCCGCTAATGCTCATCAGGGCGAACTTTAATCGGCAAAATTCGCGGTAGCGCATTGCCCGGGCTAAGTCATCCTCAGCCCGGCGGTGCGGAGTCTGCTTTCTGTCTGCGGGTTAAAAATCAGAGCAGTCCTTTCAGCGATAACGTCTTTCGCGTGGCGACGTTCAGATCGTAGCGCGGCAAATCCTCGACGCTGACCCACGCATAATCCTGAAACTCTTCGTTAATGGTGACTTCACGGTTGGCGCTGACGCAATCGAAAATCAGATAGATCATGTAGATCTCCTCCTGCCGGCCGTCGCTATAGGTTTTGACCCGCACGTCGTCGCTGAAGGTCCAGGGCGTAATGCTCGTCAGCCGCAGGGCCTCACCCAGCTCTTCACGAATTTCACGCCTCAGGGCCTCCTCAATGCGCTCGCCAGGCTCCACGCCGCCGCCTGAAAGCGCCCACTGGCCGGGAAAAACGCCGCGATCGTCGGCCATCCTGCAGAGCAGATAGTGCCCTTCATGTTGAATCAGCGGGCAGACAATAGTCCTTTGGCGCATGGTATCTCCTTTGGATGAACGGTTAGCAAAGCATCTGGCTGCCAGTTTGCGAGCCGCCTCGGTAAACCGCAAGCGAAAACGCGCGCCCGGCGTTGGCGGTGGTAGGGTGGGGGGAAATGACGGACAGGAGGTCAGCATGAGCCGGGCGACAGCGCACTTCCCGCATGATGCCGTGTTTAAGAGCCTGCTGTCGGACCGGGCGACGGCGGCGGATTTTTTACTGATTCATCTGCCGGAAAATTTACGCGAGCTGTGCGACCTGCAGACCCTGCATCTGGAGTCCGGCAGCTTTATTGACGACGATTTACGGGCAAGCCACTCGGATATTCTCTATTCCGTGCAGACCCGGACTGGCGAAGGATATATCTATCTGCTGATTGAGCATCAAAGTTCTGCGGATCGACACATGGCCTTTCGTTTAATGCGCTACGCCGTGGCGGCGATGCAGCGCCATCTCGATAAAGGCCTGCAGCAACTGCCGCTGGTGATCCCGCTGCTTTTCTATCACGGTAAGGCGAGCCCCTGGCCGCACTCGATGCGCTGGCTGGACGGATTTTCACAGCCAGAGATAGCCGAAAAGCTCTATAGCCAGCCCTTCCCGCTGGTGGATGTGACGACTATCCCGGATAGCGAGCTCCTGCAGCATCGACGCGTGGCCATGCTGGAGCTGCTGCAAAAACATATTCGACAGCGGGATCTGATGGAGCTTCAGGCACAGGTGGTCAGCTTATTAGCGCTGGGATACACTAGCGAAAGACAGCTGCAGACGCTGTTGCACTATATACTCCAGGCGGGGAGTACCGCCGATCCCGTGGCATTTCTGCGTCAGCTGGCGCAAAGCGTGCCGCTACAGCCGCATAAGGAGGCGCTCATGAATATTGCTCAGTTCCTGGAAGACCGCGGTCGTCAGGAAGGGATGCAGCAGGGAAGGCAGCAAGGACTGGAGGCAGGAATAGAAAAAGGCCGGCAGGAAGGTGAACAAAAGGCCGCCGAGCGTATTGCGCTGGCGATGATCGACAGCGGAATTGAATTGCCTTTGGTCGCCGAGCTGACCGGCCTGTCTCTGCAGTGCCTGGCGCAGCTTAAGCACTAGCGCATAGTTTTCACAACGCGGCGGCCGGATGGCTGCCGCTTTTTTTACGCCGCTATTTTTGCCGATGCCCGGCACCGACGCCCGACGATGCGCCACGACGGCGCGCAGAACGCCTCTTTTTACCAGACATCTTCCCCTAGCCAGCGCTGATGACGGCGCAGCGACCGCCCAAATCCGGCGTTCCGGTAGCAACTGCTTACAATCACAACAATAAAGGTCGTTTTAGGACATTGATTCCTCAGCATTCGGCAGTACAATTCTGCGGTTTTTGGGACATCTTTGATTCTTGATTTCTGGATAGAGTAAAAAATGAAAAAATGCATATTAATCGGCCTTGCCGGGCTGGCGTTGGTCTCCACGGCGGCAAACGCGATCAGCGTCACCGGGCAGGCCGGTGAGCACTACACCAACCTTGGCGTCGGTTTTGGTACCGAATCAAGCGGACTGGCGGTAACCGGCAACTGGCTGCACAGCGATAACGACGGCGACGCGGCAGGTTTAGGGCTGGGTTTAAACGTTCCTCTGGGGCCATTCCTGGCAACGGTGGGCGGCAAAGGCGTCTATACCAATCCGAAAAGCGGTGACGAAGGGTATGCGGCAGCGGTCGGCGGCGGCCTGCAGTGGAAACTTGGCGACAGCTTCCGCCTGTTCGGCGAATACTACTATTCACCGGACTCCCTCTCCAGCGGTATCCAGAGCTATCAGGAAGCTAACGCCGGCGCGAGCTGGACGGTTATGCGTCCTCTGAGCATTGAAGCCGGCTATCGCTATCTGAACCTGGCAGGTAAAGACGGTAACAAAGATAATACCATTGCCGATGGCCCGTACGTCGGCGTCAGCGCCAGCTTCTGATCCCCGGGCGCGGTATCATGCCGCGCCGATTTCCTGTCTACCCAGCCCGCACCTTTGCGTTATAGTATTTCCACTTATCAGGCTGGAGTTCACAATGTTAAACGTGGAAATGCTGTCCACCGGCGACGAAGTGCTGCATGGGCAAATCGTCGATACCAATGCCGCGTGGCTGGCGGATTTCTTTTTTAATCAGGGATTGCCCTTAACGCGTCGCAACACCGTTGGTGACGATCTTGATTCTCTGATCGCTATTTTACGCGAGCGCAGCGAGCATGCGGACGTGCTGATCGTCAACGGCGGTCTGGGGCCTACCAGCGACGATCTCAGCGCGCTGGCCGCGGCAACCGCTAAAGGCGAGTCGTTAATTCTGCACGCCGGATGGCTGGAGACGATGACGCGTTTCTTTGCCGAGCGCGGAAGACCGATGGCGGAAAGCAACCGCAAGCAGGCGGAAATTCCCGCCAGCGCGGAGATGATCAACAACCCGGTGGGCACCGCCTGCGGTTTTGCCGTTCAGCTCAACCGCTGTCTGATGTTTTTTACCCCCGGCGTGCCGTCGGAATTTAAGGTGATGGTGGAGCAGGAGATTTTACCCCGCCTGCGCGAACGCTTCCCGCTGTCTGCGCCGCCGCTGTGCCTGCGCCTGACCACCTTTGGTCGTTCAGAAAGCGACCTGGCGCAAAGCCTCAATCCGCTGCCGCTGCCGCCTGGCGTGGTGATGGGCTACCGTTCTTCTATGCCAATTATTGAGCTGAAACTCACCGGCCCCGCTGAACAGCGCGACGCGATGCTGGCGCTGTGGCCAGAAGTGCAAAAAGTGGCCGGCGAGAACCTGATTTTTGAAGGTACCGAAGGGCTGCCTGCGCAGATTGCGCGCCGCCTGCAGGAGCGGCAGCTGAGCCTGACCCTCAGCGAGCAGTTTACCAGCGGCCTGCTGTCGCTCCAGCTCTCCCGCGCCAGCGCTCCGCTGCTGGCCAGCGAAGTGGTCCCCGCCCAGGAGGAGTCGCTGGCACAGTCGGCCCGCTGGACGTCAGAGCGGCGGGTGAAGCATTTTGCCGGCCTGGCGCTGGCGGTCTGCGGCCAGGAAGCCGATTACCTGAACTTCGTGCTCTCCACCCCGGAAGGCACCCACGCGCTGCGGGTTAAGCTCAGCGTCACCCGCTACAGCCTGCCGGTTCGCCAGGAGGTTTGTGCGATGATGGCCCTGAATATGCTGCGCCGCTGGCTGAACGGCCAGCCGGTAGCCGGCGATCACGGCTGGATTAACGTGGTCGAAACGCTGTCGATCTAAGCCGCCAATCGCACCGGGAACCTCTCCCGGTGCGTTTTCAGTCCAGCCCGCTGTACTTATTTTTAAATATTCTGTGCGCTATCCCCCATTTATACGCTGCGAAATGTCCACCCCGCTGGAATAACGCCGTGATTTGAGGCCGCTCACAATTTTCCCCCCTGACAATCGCAACACTGACTCCAGTATTCAGGATTGGAGTCCAGTATGTTGGAATCAAGCAAGGTCCCGGCGCTGACCCGCGCCATCGATATTCTCAATCTCATCGCCCGCATTGGCCCCTGCGGCGCGGCGACGATTATTGACGAACTCGGTATTCCGAAAAGTACCACCTATCTGCTGCTGGGCGAGCTGAGAAAGCAGCGTTTCCTCAGTATGGATAATCAGGATAACTACTGTCTGTGGACCAAGCTGGTGGAGCTGGCCGGACACGCCGTAAGCAAAATGGATCTCCGCGAGCTGGCGCGGCCGCGGCTGACTCAGCTCATGGACGAATGCGGGCTGCTTTGCCATCTGGGGATTATCGATCAGGGTAACGCCTACTACATTCTGAAAGTCGAATCGCCGGCCACGATCAGCGTCCGCTCGCACGAGGGGAAAAGCCTCTCGCTCTACCGCTCCGGCATTGGCAAATGCCTGCTGGCGTGGCAGCCCGCGCATATACAGAACGCTATCATCAGAGAACTGCAGTGGGAGCGCGCTACGCCGACCACCATCACCACCGCCCAGCGGCTGCACGAGGAGCTGGAGCTCATTCGCGCCAGAGGCTGGAGCTTTGATAACGGCGAGGATTACCTCGACGTCCGCTGCGTCGCCGCGCCGGTCTTTAACGCCAATAACGATCTCACCGCCGCGATCTCGGTGGTGGGGACGCGTTTGCAAATCAACGAAGATAATCGTGATTACCTTGCCGGTAAGGCGATTGCCTGCGCCAAAGATATTTCCCGTTTGCTGGGGTGGAAGAGCCCCTTCGAGCGACGAGCTTCATAACAAGGAGAACATCATGACCCTACCGAAAATTAAACACATCCGCGCATGGTTTATCGGCGGCGCGACCGCGGAAAAGGGCGCCGGCGGCGGCGACTACCACGATCAGGGCGCAAACCACTGGATTGACGATCATATCGCGACTCCGATGAGCAAATATGCCGAGTATGAACAGTCCCGCCAGTCGTTCGGCATTAACGTGCTGGGCACGCTGATTGTTGAAGTGGAGGCCGATAGCGGCCAGACCGGCTTTGCGGTGACCACGGCGGGAGAGATGGGCTGCTTTATTGTCGAAAAGCACCTCAGCCGCTTCGTTGAAGGAAAATGCGTCAGCGATATTAAGCTGATCCACGATCGGATGCTCAATGCCACCCTGTTCTACTCTGGCTCCGGCGGTCTGGTGCTGAATACGATTTCCTGTATCGACCTGGCGCTGTGGGATCTGTTCGGCAAAGTGGTTGGTCTGCCGGTTTACAAGCTGCTGGGCGGTGCGGTTCGCGATGAGATTCAGTTCTATGCCACCGGCGCACGTCCGGATCTGGCGCAGGAAATGGGTTTTATCGGCGGCAAAATGCCGACGCACTGGGGGCCGCACGACGGCGACGCCGGGATCCGCAAAGACGCCGCCATGGTTGCGGAATATCGCGAGAAATGCGGCGCGGATTTCTGGCTGATGCTGGATTGCTGGATGAGCCAGGACGTCAATTACGCCATTAAGCTGGCTCACGCCTGCGCGCCCTATAACCTCAAGTGGATTGAAGAGTGCCTGCCGCCGCAGCAGTACGAAGGCTATCGCGAGCTGAAACGCAGCGCCCCTGCCGGGATGATGGTCACCAGCGGCGAGCACCACGGCACGCTGCAATCCTTCCGTACGCTGTCGGAAACCGGCATCGATATTATGCAACCCGACGTCGGCTGGTGCGGCGGATTAACCACCCTGGTAGAGATCGCAGCGATCGCCAAGGCGCGCGGTCAGCTGGTGGTGCCGCACGGCTCGTCGGTCTATTCGCACCATGCGGTGATTACCTTCACCAACACCCCGTTTAGCGAGTTCCTGATGACCAGCCCGGACTGCGCCACGCTGCGCCCTCAGTTTGACCCGATCCTGCTGGGCGAGCCGGTGCCGCAGAACGGAAGGATCCATAAATCCGTGCTGGATAAACCGGGATTTGGCGTTGAGTTGAATCGTGACTGTCATCTCAAACGCCCCTATAGCCACTGATCTCGTCGTGCCGCGCGGCGTTGCCGGGCGGCCAATTCCTGAGGATATTGCGATGAGTAATACTTTGCTGGAGAGCGTGGTGAAGAAAAACCGCGCCCGTTTGATCCCCTTTATGCTGGCGCTGTACGTGCTGGCGTTTCTTGACCGTTCGAATATTGGTTTTGCCAAAGAAACCTACCAGTTGGATACCGGGCTGAGCAACGAGGCCTACGCCCTTGGCGCCGGAATATTTTTTGTGGTGTATGCCTTCCTTGGGGTGCCCGCGAATCTGCTGATGCGTAAATTTGGCGCGAGAAAATGGATTGGCTGCACCACGCTGCTGTGGGGCGTGCTCTCTGCGGCCATGGCATGGGCAGATAGCGAAACAAAATTCCTGCTGGTACGGACGCTGCTCGGTGCCGCCGAAGCGGGCTTTTTCCCGGGAATGATCTACCTGACTTCCCAGTGGTTTCCCCAACAGAACCGCGCCAGCATTATGGGGCTGTTCTATATGGGCGCGCCGCTGGCGCTGACGCTCGGCTCGCCGCTATCCGGCGCGCTGCTGGAAATGCACGGCTTTATGGGGCATCCCGGCTGGTTCTGGATGTTTGTGATTGAGGGGCTGTTGGCCGTCTGCGCGGGCTTTTTCACCTTCTTCTGGCTCGACGATACGCCGCAAAATGCGCGTTTTCTCACCGCTGCCGAAAAGCAGGCGCTGATTAGCCAGCTGGCCAGCGAAGAGGAGAAAAAGGTCACCTCGCGGCTATCCGACGCGCTGCGCAACGGGCGCGTCTGGCAGCTGGCGATTATCTATCTGACGATTCAGGTTGCGGTGTATGGCCTGATCTTCTTCCTGCCAACCCAGGTTGCCGCGCTGCTGGGCACCAAAGTGGGGTTTGTGGCTTCGGTGGTGACGGCGATCCCGTGGATTGCGGCTCTGCTGGGGACCTGGCTTATTCCGCGCTACTCCGATCGGACCGGCGAACGGCGCAATATTGCGGCGCTGACCTTACTGGCGGCGGCGGTGGGTATCGGTGTCTCCGGGCTGGTTCCACCGGTGCTGGCGATACTGGCGCTGTGCGTCGCGGCGATCGGCGTGATCGCCGTGCAGCCGGTATTCTGGACGATGCCGACGCAGCTACTCTCCGGTACCGCGCTGGCCGCAGGCATTGGCTTTGTCAACCTGTTCGGCGCAATCGGCGGTTTTCTGGCGCCGATCGTTCGCGTCCAGGCAGAGACGATTTTCGCCAGCGATTCCGCCGGCCTGCTGACGCTCTCCTGCGTGGCGATAGCGGGCGTCGTTATTATCTTTTCATTGAGCGTCACTCGCAGGGTGCCGCAGTCCGGCAGCGTCCCGCATTAATTTAAGGAAGACCTATGAACGCTATTTTATCGAACCCGTTTAAAGCGGGATTATCCAGAGGAGAAGCGCAAATCGGCCTGTGGCTGAGCTCAACCTCTTCCTACGTGGCCGAGATAGCCGCTACGGCAGGCTACGACTGGCTGCTGATTGACGGCGAACATGCGCCAAATACCATTCAGGATCTTTACCATCAGCTGCAGGCCATTGCCCCCTATGCCAGCCAGCCGGTGATACGCCCGGTTGAGGGGAGCCGCAGCCTGATTAAGCAGGTGCTGGATATCGGCGCCCGGACGTTACTTATCCCAATGGTCGATACGGCAGATCAGGCGCGGGATATCGTCGCGGCAACCCGCTATCCGCCGGTCGGCACGCGCGGAGTTGGCGCCGGCGTGGCGCGCGCGGCGCGCTGGGGGAGAGTAGGGAACTATATGGCACAGGCGAATGATGAACTCTGTCTGCTCATTCAGGTTGAGAGCAAAACGGCGCTCGATAATCTGGATGAGATCCTCGAAGTGGAGGGCATTGACGGCGTATTTATTGGCCCTGCCGATTTGTCCGCCTCCCTCGGCTATCCGGATAACGCCGCTCATCCTGACGTGCAGCGGATTATTGAGCAGAGCATTCGCCGCATTCGCGCGGCGGGCAAAGCGGCCGGCTTCCTTGCCGTCGATCCGAAAATGGCGCAAAAAAGCCTTGAGTGGGGCGCCAATTTTGTCGCCGTTGGCGTAGATACTCAGCTCTATACCGACGCGTTGGATAGCCGGCTGGCGATGTTTAGGCCCGGCGCGCGGCGGGAGGAAGAAAAGGGGAGCTACTGACCCCCCGTAATCATCGCGCAGAGGTTCAGGCCAGCGCCTGCGCCAGCAGGGTGATGGGATGTTCACAGCGCTTACTGGTGGACATCTCAATCTGCCATTTGCAGGTTTCACAATCGGTCACCACCATATCGGCGCCGCTCTCCTCAATCTGGCGGAAGAGCGGCGCGCCGATGGCCTGGGAAGACGCGTAGTTTTCCGACTTAAACCCGTAGGTGCCGGCGATGCCGCAGCATTGCGAATCCAAAACCTCCAGCTGCAGGCCGGGGATCTGCCGCAGCAGTTCGAGGGTATAGAGCGACCAGCCCATTTTCTCCATATGACAGGGAGTGTGGTAGACCACCTTCAGCGGCAGCGGTTTTAGCGGCAGGGTTCGCCCGCCGTCAAGCTGGCGCCAGATCCAGCGCGTCGCCAGCTCAACCCTGTCGCGCACGTCGCTGTTGTCCACATCCAGCACGTGCGGATACTCATCGCGCAGGGTGAAGGTGCAGGTGGAGGAGGTGGAGATGGTCGGCAGCGCGCTTTCGCGCATGGCGGCGACGTTGCTCAGCGCCTGCCTGCGGGCTTTGGCAAAAAAGCCGTTGGCAATCAGCGGCACGCCGCAGCATTTTTCTTTCGACAGCAGCTGTACTCCTGTGCCCATGGCGTTCAGCACGCGAATAAGATCCTTACCCAGCTGGGGATGATTGTAGTTGACGTAGCAGCCGTGAAAGAACGCCACCTGGTCGCTAAACTGCGCCTGGCTTGCGGCGAGCTGGCGGTATGCCCGGCGGAACGTGCCGAAACCGTATTTTGGCAGCGTTCGGCGGTGATCTATCTTGAGCGCCGTATCGAGCAGCCGACGCACCGGCTGCAGACCCGTAACGGCGTTGACCAGCGGCGCAAACGGCGTAGAAAGGGTGCCCATCAGATCCGTATGGCTCAGTACCGCATCGCGTAGGCTGGGCTTCTGCTGGCCGTACTGCGCCCGCGCCCGCTGGATAATATCGCCGATTTTAACGTCAGAGGGGCAGGCGACCTCGCAGCGCTTGCAGTTTATGCAGTACTTCAGCGCCTCGTCATACAGCGCGCCGTCTTTTAGCCGCAGCCGCTCGCCGTCGGGTCCCGCCTGCTTAGGGCCGGGATAGCGCGGATTAACCCGGCTGACCGGGCAGGCGGTGGTGCAAACCGTGCATTTGATGCAGCTCTCAAAGCGGGTATCGTTCATCGTTCGCCTCCGGCAAGGTCGTTGATCTGTTTGGCGACGTGCAGCGCGGTGACCGCGCAAACGCCGCCGCCGCATCCCAGCTGAATGGCGTCAAAGCCGCCGAGCAGAGAACCGGCGGCAAACAGGTTGCTGAGCGGCCGCCCCTGCAGCAGCGGACGCAGCATCGCATCCGTTTTAAGGCCGAAGCGCTGCCAGGGCTGCGAGGCGAAGAAATCCCGCTGATACCAGCTCTCGCGCGGCATGCTCTGCTGCAGGTCGAGGCCCAGAATCGGCTCGCGTACGCCATCGCGTCCGGCGATCAGACCGTTGCTGAAGAAGCTGCCGCTGGCCAGGACGGTAAAGCGCGGCCGTAGCGGGATATCGCCGTGGTTACGCGTCCATACTCTGCTGACCGTTCCATCCTGGTGGCTGATGTTGGTCACCTCATCTCCGGCCAGCCAGGTTCCTCCGCCGCGAATAAAGCGGCGCTGGAGCTGGCTATGCAGGCGCATTCCCGGAACCGAAGGGGGCAGAGTTGGCAGCAGGCGCAGCGGGCAGGGCAGGCGCTCCTGTAGCCATAGATACAGGTGGTTATCGCTAAGGCCAAAGCAGGCGGGCAGGATCAGCAAGTCGTGCTCCTGCGCCAGCGGAAGCAGCGCGGCCAGCAGCGCCGGCCAGTGGCGCTCGTCGTCCAGCACTCTGGCAATATTGGCGGCGCGAAATTCGCTCGGGCTCTCGCGCAGGACGTCCAGCAGCGGTAAATCGATTTCCGCCGCGCTGGCGTTTATTCCGTGCTGATTAAGCGACGCGGCGGCCAGGTGCGGCTGGAAGTCGGCAAAGCCGCCGATCCCGACCAGGCAGGGGGATTGGGCGGTTAACGGGTAAACGGGAACCTCCTGCGGGGAGAGCCACGCGGCGCGCAGGGTGCCGAGGGGCGTAATGCGCAGATGCGGCCGGGCGGCATCGCCCTGCATCACAATGCCGCTGGCGGCCAGCAGCGCCTGGGTTTGCGCCGCGTAGTCCAGGACGCGTTCGACGCCGATCCTCGCGTAGGGATGCTCCGGAGCCTGGCATGCCAGCCGGGAGAGGCCCTGGGCAACCTCGGTCACCTTTTCGCCGTCGGGCAGCTCTGAGAGCAGGTCCAGCGAGGCGGAGGAGAAATGCAGCGCGCTTTGACCGCGGCTGACGATCGCGCTGCGCAAACCATATTGATTCAGGCTCAGCCCGCAAAGTAGCCCGGCGAGCCCGCCGCCGATAATCGCGCAATCAAATTTCATCCTGCTGCTCCTTTTGCAAACCGCACAGCCCGAGATAGACCCAGCGGGTGAATTCACTTTCGCGCAGCGCATCGCCCCAGGCGACGGGCTGTACGCCTTTCCAGCGTTCGTTTAAAAACTCGGAAAGCTGGGTCAGCGATTGGGCCGGCGTGGCGACGTTGAAGCGCTGCAGCAGCCCGGCGGCGCGGCAGGCGCACAGCTCGCCCTGGCAGGTTCCCATCCCGATTCGGGTACGGCGGCGTAAATCGAGCAGGTTGTTGACCGCTAAATTTTCTACCGCGTACTGCACTTCCCCCGCGGTAACCGCTTCGCACTCGCAGACCAGGCTGCGATGCTGGCGGCTATCGCCAAGCCACGAGGGCGTGCGGTCGCCGTGGCGGTACACCGCCGATCCCCGCAGCGGCGCGGGCAGAGAGATGATTTTTTGCAGCGTAGCTTCGACCGGCTCGCGGGATCCCGGTAAAGGGGTTTCGGCGGTGGTGCAGGGGACGGTGGTGCCAAGCTTGCGGCAAACGGCATCCGTCGCCCATTCCGCCATCAGGCGGTAGGTCATCAGCTTGCCGCCGGTAATGGTGATAAACCCGGCCATCCCGTCGCGTTCGGCATGATCCAGCAGCACAATGCCGCGGCTGACGCTACGACCGCTGGGATCGTTATCGCTGGCCACCAGCGGGCGTACGCCGGAGTAGGCCCGCAGCACCCGGGTGCGGGCCATGACGGGTGTCAGCTTCTCGCCTTCGCGCAGCAGGGTATCGACTTCCGCGGCGGTGACCCGGTTATCGTCAATTTCATCGTAGGGAATATGCACCGAGGTGGTGCCAATCAGGGAGATGGTATCCCCGGGAACCAGAATATCCGCATCGGCAGGCTTACGGCAGCGGTTGATAACGTGCCGGTTAATGCGATGGTCGAGGATCAGCAGCGATCCTTTAGCCGGAAACATCGCAATGCGCAGATCGGCATATTCCGCAATTCGCTGGCCCCAAATCCCGGCGGCATTGACCACCACGCTGGCGCGCAGCGTGCGGTTTTCACGGCGCTTATGGTCATAGCAGCGCACGCCGTTGACCCGATCGCCGCTGCGCAGCAGGCCGGTGATTTCACAGCCGGTAAGGATAGTGGCGCCGTGTTCGCGGGCGTCCAGCATATTGGCCGCGCTCAGGCGAAACGGATCGACGGTGCCGTCAGGTACCTGAACGGCGCCCAGCAGCGCGGGATTGACGCCAGGCTCAACGCGCAGCGCCTCGGCGGGCGAGAGCTGACGGGTCTCAATTCCGGCCTGCCGGCAGGCGTGAATAAAGGTCTGTTGCCAGGCGAGGTCGTCTTCGGGGAGGGTAATAAACAGCCCGTTAGTCGGTTCCACACAGTGGCGGGCGATGCGGCGCAGGATGCGGTTTTCGCTGATGCATTCGCGCGCCGATTCGCCGTCGGTCACCGCGTAGCGGGCGCCGCTGTGCAGCAGCCCGTGATTGCGTCCGGTCGCCCCGGTGGCGATATCGTGGCGTTCTACCAGGGTTACGCGCAGCCCGCGGAGCGCGCAGTCGCGGGCGATCCCTGCTCCGGTTGCGCCGCCGCCAATGACAATGACATCACACTCATCGCTCTCGGCCATCTCTCTATCCCTCTACTTTCGTTTTACGCCATTTAGCCACACAAATAGTGTGTATTGTTTGATTTCGAGCATATTCGCGCGTTTATCGAGCATGGAATGTGATTTCATGCTCACAATGGAATGTTTTGTCATATTTTTGTAACAAAGCGTGCGATGTTTCACAGTATCGTCTGCGAGGTTTCCCTACCATCGCGCCATATCAGAAGTGGGTGATTAAATTGGGTTTTTTTTTACCGGCACCCATAAAAGCAAATGGCAACGGAGGCTGCTATGTTAAGTATTTTTAAACCCGCGGCGCACACAGCGCGTCTACCCGAGGCGGAAATTGACCCACACTATCGTCGACTACGCTGGCAGATTTTTATCGGTATTTTCTTTGGCTATGCCGCCTACTATCTGGTACGCAAGAACTTTGCGTTAGCCATGCCGTACCTGGTGGAGCAGGGATTCTCTCGCGGCGATCTCGGCTTTGCGCTGTCCGGGATCTCCATCGCCTATGGCTTTTCAAAATTCATCATGGGCTCGGTATCCGATCGCTCGAATCCGCGCATTTTTCTGCCGGCGGGGCTGATCCTGGCGGCGCTGGTCATGCTGGTGATGGGCTTTGTGCCCTGGGCGACCTCCAGCATCATGGTTATGTTTGTGCTGCTGTTCCTCTGTGGCTGGTTCCAGGGGATGGGCTGGCCGCCCTGCGGACGCACGATGGTGCACTGGTGGTCGCAGAAGGAGCGTGGGGGCATCGTTTCGGTATGGAACTGCGCGCATAACGTTGGCGGCGGGATCCCGCCGCTGCTGTTCCTGCTCGGGATGGCCTGGTTCAACGACTGGCACGCGGCGCTGTATATGCCGGCGTTTGGCGCGATCCTGCTGGCGGTATTTGCCTTTGCCATGATGCGCGATACCCCTCAGTCCTGCGGCCTGCCGCCGATTGAAGAGTATAAGAACGACTATCCGGATGATTACAGCGAACAGCACGAGCAGGAGCTCACCGCCCGGCAGATCTTTCAGCAGTATATTCTGCCAAACCGGCTGCTGTGGTATATCGCCATCGCCAACGTCTTTGTCTACCTGCTGCGCTACGGCATTCTCGACTGGTCGCCAACCTACCTGAAAGAGGTGAAGCACTTTGCGCTGGATAAATCCTCCTGGGCCTACTTCCTCTACGAGTATGCGGGGATCCCCGGGACGCTGATTTGCGGCTGGATGTCGGATAAAGTGTTCAGGGGCAACCGTGGGGCGACCGGGGTCTTCTTTATGACGCTGGTGACCATCGCCACCGTCGTTTACTGGCTTAACCCGCCGGGTAATCCGGGCGTTGATATGGCCTGCATGATCGTTATCGGCTTCCTGATTTACGGTCCGGTGATGCTGATTGGCCTGCATGCTCTCGAGCTGGCGCCGAAAAAGGCCGCCGGTACCGCGGCGGGCTTTACCGGGCTGTTTGGTTATCTGGGAGGCTCTGTTGCCGCCAGCGCAATCGTCGGCTACACCGTCGACTTCTTCGGCTGGGACGGCGGATTTCTGGTCATGATCGGCGGTAGCGTGCTGGCGGTGCTGCTGCTGATTGTGGTGATGGTGGGAGAAAAGCGTCATCACCAGCAGCTGACACAGTCCTGAGGAATGAGCATGAAAACGGTAATAACGACCCTGATGACCGGGATGCTGCTGGCAGGCTCCACGCTGAGCTTTGCCGCTCAGGCGGGGGATAAGATAGTCATTGCCCACCGCGGCGCCAGCGGCTATCTGCCGGAGCATACGCTGCCGGCGAAAGCGATGGCCTATGCCCAGGGCGCCGATTATCTCGAGCAGGACCTGGTGATGACCAAAGACGATCGGCTGGTGGTGCTGCACGACCACTATCTCGATCGGGTTACCGACGTGGCGGAGAGATTTCCGCAGCGCGCGCGTCAGGATGGCCGCTTCTACGCCATCGACTTCACCCTGGCGGAGATAAAAACGCTGAAGTTCAGCGAAGGGTTTGAACCCAAAAACGGTAAGAACGTCCAGACCTTCCCGGGGCGCTTCCCGATGGGAAAAGCGGATTTCCGCATTCATACCTTTGAAGAGGAAATTGAGTTCGTTCAGGGGCTGAACCACTCAACCGGGAAAAATATCGGCATCTACCCGGAAATTAAAGCGCCGTGGTTCCACCATCAGGAAGGTAAGGATATTGCTACCAGCGTCCTGCAGGTGCTGAAGAAGTATGGCTACACCAGCAAGCAGGATAAGGTGTACCTGCAGTGTTTTGACGCCAACGAGCTCAAGCGCATTAAGAACGAGCTGGAGCCGAAGATGGGGATGAACCTGAATCTGGTGCAGCTGATCGCCTACAGCGACTGGAATGAAACCCAGCAGCGCCAGGCGGATGGCAAATGGGTTAACTACAGCTATGACTGGATGTTTAAGCCCGGCGCGATGGGGCAGATTGCCCACTACGCCGACGGCATCGGCCCGGACTACCACATGCTGGTGGCGGCGAACGCCAGGCCGGGCCAGGTGGCGCTGACCGATATGGTGAAAGAGGCGCACCGCCAGCATCTGGTGGTCCACCCCTATACCGTCCGCGCTGACCAGTTGCCGGATTACGCCACCAACGTAAATCAGCTGTTCGACCTGCTGTATAACAAGGCCGGCGTCGATGGATTGTTCAGCGACTTCCCGGATAAGGCGGTGCAGTTTCTACAGCAAGAGGGGGAACGCCGCTAGCCCGCGGCGTGAATGGCAAACCTGTCCGCGCCGGCCGGCGCGGATGGGATGTTGCCGGGCTGCTACATCTCGATTTCGATATCGCTTTTTGCCCGGCAGCAGCAGGGCAAAATTTCTCCCGGCTGAATAAACGCCAGCGGCTCGGTCAGCCAGTCAACCTGGCCGGACACCAGCCGCGTGCGGCAGGAGCCGCAATAACCTTCGCGGCACTGATACTCCACGTCGATATTATGCGATTCCAGGGCATCAAGCAGGCAGCGGTGTTCATCCTGACACTCGAGATGAGTGTCAGAAATTTTCAAAAAAATGCGTTTCATCAGAGCTGGAAGTTGCTCAGGTCGTCGGCATCGACTTCGGCATCGATCTGCCCCACCAGGTAGGAGCTGACTTCCACTTCCTGCGGCGCAACCTGCACGTTATCGGATACCAGCCAGGTGTTAATCCACGGAATCGGGTTAGAGCGGGTCTGGAACGGCAGATCGAGGCCAACCGCCTGCATGCGGATATTGGTGATGTATTCGACGTACTGGCAGAGAATGTCGCGGTTCAGGCCAATCATCGAACCATCGCGGAACAGATAATCCGCCCACTCTTTCTCCTGCTGAGCCGCCAGCACGAACAGGTCATAGCACTGCTGCCTGCACTCTTCGGCAATGTCGGCCATTTCCGGATCGTCGACGCCGGAACGCAGCAGGTTCAGCATATGCTGGGTGCCGGTGAGGTGCAGCGCTTCGTCGCGAGCGATCAGGCGGATGATTTTAGCGTTACCTTCCATCAGCTTACGCTCGGCGAAGGCGAAGGAGCAGGCGAAGCTGACGTAGAAGCGAATCGCTTCCAGCGCGTTCACGCTCATCAGGCACAGGTACAGTTTCTTTTTCAGCTCGCGCAGGTTCACGGTGACGGTTTTACCGTTAACGCTATGGGTGCCTTCACCCAGCAGATGCCAGTAGCTGGTCAGCTCAATGAGCTCATCGTAGTAGCTGGATATCCCTTCCGCGCGCTTCTGAATCTGCTCGTTGGTGACGATATCATCGAAGACCATCGCCGGATCGTTGACGATGTTGCGGATGATATGGGTGTAGGAGCGCGAGTGAATGGTTTCAGAAAACGCCCAGGTCTCTACCCAGGTTTCCAGCTCAGGAATCGAAATCAGCGGCAGCAGCGCGACGTTCGGGCTGCGGCCCTGGATGGAATCCAGCAGGGTCTGGTACTTCAGGTTGCTGATGAAGATATGCTTTTCGTGATCCGGCAGCGCCTGATAATCGATACGATCGCGGGAAACGTCAACTTCCTCCGGGCGCCAGAAGAAAGAGAGCTGCTTTTCGATAAGCTTTTCGAAGATGTCATATTTTTGCTGATCGTAACGGGCAACGTTAACCGGCTGGCCAAAAAACATCGGCTCAAGCAGCTGATCGTTTTTGGTCTGAGAAAAGGTGGTATATGCCATTAAATGTGCGTCCTGTGATGTTATTGCCCCTCGCTCCGGCCCTACAGATGGGGCCGGGCTTTGATGTTCCCTCGCCATGGGGCGAGGGGGGCGTTATCAGATCTTACAAGCGCCGCTTTCGCAGCCGTCGTCCTGGATGGATGGCGCCAAATCGTCCTGCGCATCTTCCGCGCCATCACGGGTGTTGTGATAGTACAGAGTTTTTACGCCAAATTTATAGGCATTGAGCAGGTCTTTGAGCAGCTGCTGCATCGGTACTTTTCCGGACGGGAAGCGCGTCGGGTCGTAGTTGGTGTTGGCCGAAATCGACTGATCGATAAACTTCTGCATAATGCCGACCAGCTGCAGATAGCCATCGTTGCTCGGCATTTCCCACAGCAGCTCGTAGCCGTTCTGCAGCTTTTCGTAATCCGGAACCACCTGGCGCAGAATACCGTCTTTCGAAGCCTTGATGCTCACATGGCCGCGCGGCGGTTCAATACCGTTGGTGGCGTTAGAGATCTGCGAAGAGGTCTCTGAAGGCATCAGCGCGGAGAGGGTCGAGTTACGCAGGCCGTGGGTTTTGATCGACTCGCGCAGCTGCTCCCAGTCGTAGTGCAGCGGCTCGCTGACGATTGCGTCGAGATCCTTTTTATAGGTATCGATCGGCAGAACGCCCTGGGAATAGGTGGTTTCGTTGAACCACGGGCAGGCGCCCTGTTCGATAGCCAGCTCGTTGGAGGCCTTTAGCAGGTAGTACTGGATAGCTTCAAACGTCTTGTGCGTCAGGTTGTTGGCGCTGCCGTCGGAGTAGCGTTTACCGTGTTTTGCCAGATAGTAGGCAAAGTTAATCACGCCGATACCCAGCGTACGACGGCCCATAGCGCCGCGGTTTGCCGCCAGAATCGGGTAGTCCTGGTAGTCCAGCAGCGCATCCAGCGCGCGAACCGCCAGCACCGCCAGATCTTCCAGCTCGTCCAGGCTCTCAATCACGCCGAGGTTGAACGCTGACAGGGTACACAGCGCGATTTCGCCGTTTTCATCGTTGACGTCGTCCAGCGGCTTGGTCGGCAGGGCGATTTCCAGGCACAGGTTGGACTGACGAACGGGCGCGATAACCGGATCGAACGGGCTGTGGGTGTTGCAGTGGTCAACGTTCTGGATGTAGATACGGCCGGTAGAGGCGCGCTCTTGCATCATCAGAGAGAACAGCTCAACCGCTTTGATCCGCTGCTTGCGGATGCTGTCGTCTTTTTCGTACTGGGTGTAGAGACGCTCAAACTCGTCCTGATCGGCGAAGAAGGCGTCATACAGGCCCGGGACGTCGGACGGGCTGAACAGGGTGATATCTTCACCTTTCAGCAGGCGGGTGTACATCAGCTTGTTGATCTGTACGCCGTAGTCCATGTGACGAACGCGGTTCGCCTCGGTGCCGCGGTTGTTTTTCAGCACCAGCAGGGTTTCAACTTCCAGATGCCACATCGGATAGAAGAGGGTGGCAGCACCGCCGCGCACGCCGCCCTGTGAACAGGACTTCACCGCGGTCTGGAAGTGCTTATAGAACGGGATACAGCCGGTATGGAAGGCTTCACCGCCGCGAATCGGGCTACCGAGCGCGCGGATGCGGCCGGCGTTAATGCCGATGCCGGCGCGCTGGGAAACGTATTTTACAATCGCGCTGGAGGTAGCGTTGATGGAGTCGAGGCTGTCGCCGCACTCAATCAGCACGCAGGAGCTGAACTGGCGGGTCGGCGTACGCACCCCGGACATGATCGGCGTCGGCAGCGAAATCTTGAAGGTGGACACCGCGTCGTAGAAGCGCTTGACGTAGTCCAGACGGGTCTCGCGCGGGTAGTTCGAGAACAGGCAGGCGGCGACCAGAATGTAGAGGAACTGGGCGCTTTCATAAATTTCGCCGGTTACGCGGTTCTGCACCAGATACTTACCTTCCAGCTGCTTAACCGCCGCATAGGAGAAGCTCATATCGCGATCGTGCACGATGAACGAATCCATCTGCTTGAACTCTTCTTCCGTGTAGTCTTCCAGCAGATGAGTATCGTATTTACCCTTGTTGACCATCTTTGTGACGTGATCGAACAGCGCCGGCGGCTCGAACTGACCGTAGGCCTTTTTACGCAGATGGAAAATCGCCAGACGCGCGGCGAGATACTGGTAATCCGGAGCATCGCGGGAGATAAGATCCGCCGCGGCCTTGATGATAGTTTCGTGAATATCGGCAGTTTTGATGCCGTCGTAGAACTGAATGTGGGAACGCAATTCTACCTGAGAAATCGAAACGTTATTCAGTCCTTCTGCCGCCCAATCCAGTACGCGATGGATTTTGTCGAGATTAATACGCTCGGTTGTACCGTCGCGCTTTGTCACCAGCAGACTCTGATTCATGTGGATTATACCTGTCCGTGAAAGAAAATATCCCCCGCTTATCCACAGACAGCCGTTGTGACTAACTCTGTGGATAAATACTATATGTAGGGGGTTGTAGATAAAAAGAACGCTATATGGTGAGTATTCTAGTAAGGATTCTTTTGAGTACAAGAGTTGATTTTGACGTTAAATTGAGGTTGCGGAAGCGTAATAATAGCCGGGCCCACGTCGCATAAGGCCTGGCGAAGATGTCAATAAACTCAAAAATAAAAATGAAAATTTGATCGAGTGCTGATTTCTTCAGCGCCAGGAAAAATTACGCGGCTTGATGCCGCGCAATCATCATATGAAAAACTGCTGACGTTATGCGTTTTTCGCCGTTGTATGCAACATGTAGTTAACATCTACCCCCGGGGCCAGCTTGAAGGTATTGGTTAGCGGATTGAAATGGAGGCCGGTAATATGCTGCTCTTTCAGATTTGTCTGATCTACCCAGCCGATCAGCTCGGACGGCTTGATAAACTTCTTCGCGTCATGGGTCCCCTTGGGCACCATCTTCAGCACGTATTCGGCGCCGACTACCGCCATCAGCCACGCTTTGCCGTTGCGGTTGATGGTTGAGAAGAAGACCTGGCCTCCGGGCTTAACCAGACGCGCGCAGGCGTGGACCACGGACTGCGGGTCGGGAACGTGCTCCAGCATCTCCATACAGGTCACCACGTCGTACTGCTGCGCATGCTTCAGCGCGTGCTCTTCGACGGTTTCCTGGACATACTCAACCTGAACGCCGCTTTCCAGCGCGTGCAGCTTCGCCACCTGCAGCGGTTCAAAGCCCATATCCAGCCCGGTCACCGTTGCGCCTTCCCGCGCCATGCTCTCTGCAAGAATGCCGCCGCCGCAGCCGACGTCGAGCACTTTTTTGCCGAACAGGCCGCCGGCGCGCTGCGCAATATAGCCCAGCCGCAGCGGGTTGATGCGATGCAGTGGTTTGAACTCGCCCTCTAAATCCCACCAGCGCGAGGCGACGGCTTCAAATTTAGCGATTTCATTATGATCAACGTTGTGGGCCACCGACGGTTTTTCGGCATTCATGGGCGCTTTTACTCCTTTTCAGTTCAGACCTGCGAGTATATCAGCAGACCGCCATGAATAAACCGTCTATACCCGTCGCCTTTCTCACCGCCTCTTCGTTGGCCGCACGCGCTCACCCGAATCACTCACTACGGTGAGCTCATCGGGACTCCCGCGTTTGCCGCCTTGATGTGGTACGAAATTCATTGGGTATACCCGTCGCCTTTCGCACCGCTTCTTCGTTGGCCGCCTTGATGCGGTACGAAATTCATTGGGTATAGGTTTACCGGTATCACCGCGGCTGTGTTATAATTTGCGACCTTTGAATCCGGGATACAGTAGAGGGATAGCGGTTAGATGAGCGACCTTGCGAGAGAAATTACACCGGTCAACATTGAGGAAGAGCTGAAGAGCTCGTATCTGGATTATGCGATGTCGGTCATTGTTGGCCGTGCGCTGCCGGATGTCCGAGATGGGTTGAAACCGGTACACCGTCGCGTACTTTACGCCATGAACGTATTGGGCAATGACTGGAACAAAGCCTATAAAAAATCCGCCCGTGTCGTTGGTGACGTAATCGGTAAATATCACCCTCACGGTGATACCGCCGTTTATGACACCATTGTACGTATGGCGCAGCCATTCTCCTTGCGTTATATGCTGGTCGATGGCCAGGGTAACTTCGGTTCTGTCGATGGCGACTCCGCCGCAGCGATGCGTTATACGGAAATCCGTATGTCGAAAATCGCCCACGAGCTGATGGCCGACCTCGAAAAAGAGACGGTTGATTTCGTTGATAACTATGACGGCACGGAGCGAATCCCTGACGTCATGCCAACAAAAATCCCCAACCTGCTGGTAAACGGTTCGTCCGGTATTGCCGTCGGGATGGCGACCAACATTCCGCCGCACAACCTGACGGAAGTGATTAACGGCTGCCTGGCCTATATCGACGATGAGGACATCTCCGTCGAAGGCCTGATGGAACACATTCCGGGCCCGGACTTCCCGACCGCCGCCATTATCAATGGCCGTCGCGGCATCGAGGAAGCCTACCGTACCGGCCGTGGCAAAATTTATATTCGCGCCCGCGCTGAGGTAGAAACCGATGCGAAAACCGGCCGTGAAACCATCATCGTGCATGAAATTCCGTATCAGGTGAACAAGGCTCGCCTGATCGAGAAAATGGCCGAGCTGGTGAAAGAGAAGCGTCTGGAAGGGATCAGCGCGCTGCGCGATGAGTCTGACAAAGACGGCATGCGCATCGTGATTGAGATCAAGCGTGATGCGGTGGGTGAAGTGGTTCTTAACAACCTCTACTCGCTGACTCAGCTGCAGACCTCTTTCGGCATCAACATGGTTGCGCTGCACCACGGCCAGCCGAAGATCATGAACCTGAAAGATATTCTTTCCGCGTTCGTGCGTCACCGCCGTGAAGTGGTCACCCGTCGTACTATTTTCGAGCTGCGTAAAGCCCGCGACCGTGCGCACATCCTTGAAGCCCTGGCGATTGCGCTGGCAAACATCGACCCGATCATCGAGCTTATCCGCCGTGCGCCAACGCCTGCGGAAGCGAAAGCCGGGCTGGTTGCCAGAGCGTGGGATCTGGGCAACGTGTCGGCGATGCTGGAACGCGCCGGTGATGATGCCGCGCGTCCGGAGTGGCTGGAGCCAGAGTTCGGCGTGCGTGACGGTCAATACTATCTGACCGAACAGCAGGCCCAGGCGATTCTGGATCTGCGTCTGCAGAAGCTGACCGGCCTTGAGCATGAAAAACTGCTCGACGAATACAAAGAGCTGCTCGAACAGATTGCTGAACTGCTGCATATCCTCGGCAGCGCCGACCGCCTGATGGAAGTGATTCGTGAAGAACTGGAAGCGATGCGCGAACAGTTCGGCGACCAGCGTCGTACCGAAATCACCGCCAACACCGCTGATATCAACATCGAAGATCTGATCAACCAGGAAGATGTGGTGGTCACCCTGTCTCACCAGGGCTATGTGAAGTATCAGCCGCTGACCGACTACGAGGCGCAGCGTCGCGGTGGCAAAGGTAAATCGGCCGCACGTATTAAAGAAGAAGACTTTATCGACCGCCTGCTGGTGGCCAACACCCACGATACGATCCTGCTGTTCTCCAGCCGCGGTCGTCTCTACTGGATGAAGGTTTATCAGCTGCCGGAAGCCAGCCGCGGCGCGCGTGGACGTCCAATCGTCAACCTGCTGCCGCTGGAAGCCGATGAACGTATCACCGCCATCCTGCCGGTACGCGAGTACGAAGAGGGCGTGAACGTCTTTATGGCGACCGCGAGCGGTACCGTTAAGAAAACGGCGCTGACCGAATTTAGCCGTCCGCGTTCAGCCGGCATTATCGCCGTGAATCTGAACGAAGGCGACGAGCTGATCGGCGTTGATCTGACGAACGGCGAAGACGAAGCGATGCTGTTCTCTGCTGCCGGTAAAGTCGTGCGCTTTAAAGAGAGCGCAGTACGTGCGATGGGCCGTACCGCGACCGGCGTACGTGGTATCAAGCTGGCGGGTGAAGATAAAGTTGTCTCCCTGATCATTCCGCGCGGCGAAGGTGCGATCCTCACCGTGACCCAGAACGGCTACGGCAAGCGTACCGCGGCGGATGAGTATCCGACCAAGTCCCGCGCCACTCAGGGCGTTATCTCGATCAAAGTGACCGAGCGTAACGGCTCCGTGGTGGGTGCGGTACAGGTGGACGATTGCGATCAGATCATGATGATCACCGATGCGGGCACCCTGGTACGTACTCGCGTATCGGAAGTGAGCATCGTGGGTCGTAACACTCAGGGCGTGATCCTTATCCGTACTGCGGAAGATGAAAACGTGGTCGGCCTGCAGCGCGTTGCTGAACCAGTTGATGACGAAGAGCTGGATGCCATCGACGGCAGCGTGGCGGAAGGCGATGACGATATCGCGCCGGAAACCGACGCTGAAGCTGATGATGACATCGCCGAAGATGATGAATAATCTGCGGTAATGTTGCGAAAAGGGCCGGGAATATCCCGGCCCTTTTTATTTGCCCGGCGCGGGTGATCCAGAGAGTATAACGTTGCGACAAAACGTGTTTACCGCTACCTTAACCCCATTCTGTTGAGTCCCTGACGGCCGAGCATCGCCACATTGAAATATCTTGCTTCTTTTCATACCACGCTAAAAGTTTCACGCTACCTGTTCCGGGCGCTGGCGGTCCTGCTGTGGATGCTGATTGCTTTCGTCTCGGTGTTTTACATTGTTAACGCGCTGCATGACCGGGAGTCGGAGATCCGCCAGGAGTTTAACCTCAACGCCGATCAGGCGCAGCGCTATATCCAGCGCACGGCGGACGTCATTAAAGAGCTGAAGTATGTTGCCGGCAATCGGCCGGGCGGCGGCCGTGAAGGCAACGCGCCGCCGGTGCCAAATGGCGACATCGCGGTTCCGGACTTCGAACCGCTCTATCCGGATTCAGACTGCGGGGCAATGAGCGGCACCTGGCGCAATTCGCTGCAGTCTCTGGCATGGTTTATGCGCTACTGGCGCGACAATTTCTCCGTGGCTTACGATCTCAACCGTATCTTTTTAATTGGCAGCGATAACCTGTGCATGGCGAACTTTGGCCTGCGCGAGATGCCGCTCGAACGAGACCAGGCGCTGAAGGTGCTGCACCAGCGTATTGAGCAGTATCGCGACGCCCCGCAAAGCGAACGCGGCAGCAATCTGTTCTGGATTAGCCAGGGCGTGCGTCCCGGCGTCGGCTACTTCTACGCGCTGACGCCGGTCTATATGGCCAACCGCCTGCAGGCGATGCTCGGCGTCGAGCAAACGATTCGCATGGAGAGCTTCTTCACGCCGGGCAGCCTGCCGATGAACGTCACGATCCTTGACGATAGCGGCCAGCCGCTTATCTCTCTCGCCGGGCCGGACGCTAAAATCAAGGGCGAGGCCCGCTGGATGCAGGAACGGATCTGGTTCGGCTACACTTCCGGCTTCCGCGAGCTGGCCATGAAGAAGAGCCTGCCGCCATCCTCCCTGAGCATCGTCTATTCGGTATCGGTAGACCAGGTCCTCGAGCGCATCCGGATGCTGATCCTCAATGCAATAGTGCTCAATATTCTGACCGGGGTGATGCTTTTCGCCCTCGCGCGAATGTACGAGCGGCGGATCTTTATCCCGGCGGAAAATGACGCCCAGCGCCTCGAGGAGCACGAGCAGTTTAACCGTAAGATTGTCGCCTCGGCACCGGTGGGGATCTGTATTCTGCGCACCCTCGACGGCACCAATATTCTGAGTAACGAACTGGCGCATAACTACCTCAATATGCTGACCCATGAGGACCGGCAGAGGCTGACGCAGATTATCTGCGGCCAGCAGGTCAATTTTGTCGATGTGCTGACCAGCAATAATACCAATCTGCAAATCAGCTTCGTTCACTCGCGCTACCGCAACGAAAACGTGGCTATCTGCGTGCTGGTTGACGTCAGCGCCCGCGTCAAAATGGAAGAGTCGCTGCAGGAGATGGCGCAGGCCGCAGAGCAGGCCAGCCAGTCGAAATCGATGTTCCTTGCTACGGTGAGCCACGAGCTGCGCACGCCGCTGTACGGCATTATCGGCAACCTCGATCTGCTGCAAACCAAAGAGCTGCCGAAGGGCGTCGATCGCCTGGTCACGGCGATGAACAACTCGTCCAGCCTGCTGCTGAAGATCATCAGCGATATTCTGGATTTCTCGAAAATTGAGTCCGAGCAGCTGAAAATCGAGCCGAGCGAGTTCTCGCCGCGCGAGGTGATGAACCACATCTCGGCGAACTATCTGCCGCTGGTGGTGCGCAAGCAGCTCGGGCTGTACTGCTTTATCGAGCCCGACGTGCCGCAGCTGATGTCCGGCGATCCGATGCGCCTGCAGCAGGTCATTTCTAACCTGTTGAGCAACGCCATCAAATTTACCGATACCGGCTGCATCATCCTGCACGTTCAGTGCGCCGGCGACTATCTGCAAATCAGCGTGCGCGATACCGGGGAAGGGATCCCGGCAAAAGAGGTGGTGCGCCTGTTTGACCCGTTCTTCCAGGTCGGCACCGGCGTTCAGCGCAACTTCCAGGGAACGGGACTCGGGCTGGCGATTTGCGAGAAGCTCATCAGCATGATGGACGGCGATATTGCCGTAGAAACCGAGCCCGGTATGGGCAGCCGCTTTACCATTCGCATTCCGCTGTACGGCGTGCAAAACGGTGCGCCGCTGCTTGCCGATGGCCTGGCGGAAAAATGCTGCTGGCTTGCCGTTCACAACACCGCTCTGACAATGTTTATCACCTCGCTGCTGAATCACCACGGCATTAAGGTGAAAAACTATGCCGGCGAGGCGCCGGGGGCGGACGATATTTTGCTCACCGATGATGAAGCGCATACCGGCTGGCCCGGGGCGGCGGTGATTATTTTCTGCCGCCGGCATATCGGCATTCCGCAGGAGCGCGCGCCGGGAGAGTGGCTGCATAGCGTCACGACGCCGCATGAGCTGCTGCCTCTGCTGGGACGTATCCTGCACGTTGACGTGGCCAGCGCCGAACACGGCCCGGCGCTCTCCGCGCCGGAAACGCAGACGGCCAATCACGATGACATGATGATTTTGGTGGTGGACGATCATCCGATCAACCGCCGCCTGCTGGCCGACCAGCTCGGGTCGCTCGGCTATCAGTGCGTAACGGCGAACGACGGGGTTGATGCGCTGGGCGTCCTGAGCAAGCAGCATATTGATATCGTACTGAGCGACGTCAACATGCCGAATATGGACGGCTATCGTCTGACGCAGCGTATACGCGAGCTGGGAATGACGCTGCCGGTTATCGGGGTGACCGCCAACGCGCTGGCGGAAGAGAAGCAGCGCTGCCTTGAGTCGGGTATGGACAGCTGTCTTTCTAAACCGGTGACGCTCGACATTATCAAGCAAACTTTGACGCTGTACGCCGCACGGGTGCGTAGGAGCAGGGAATAGGGCGGAGATTTCGGCAGGCGCGGCCCGGCAGCGGCGGGTCGTTTCCCCGGATATGGCGCATAACGGTCGCGCCGTATCCGGGAAGGTGAGCGTTACTCTTTGTCGGTTGCGCTCAGTGAAACGGAAGAGAGGTAGTTCAGCAGGGCAATGTCGTTTTCTACGCCGAGCTTCATCATGGCCGATTTTTTCTGGCTACTGATGGTTTTAATGCTGCGGTTAAGCTTTCTGGCAATCTCGGTCACCAGGAAGCCTTCGGCAAACAGGCGGAGAACTTCGCTCTCTTTCGGCGACAGGCGCTTGTCGCCATAGCCGCTGGCGCTGATTTTTTCCAGCAGGCGTGAAACGCTTTCCGGCGTAAACTTTTTGCCTTTCTGCAGCGCCGCCAGCGCTTTCGGCAGATCGGTCGGCGCGCCCTGTTTCAGCACGATCCCTTCGATATCCAGATCCAGCACCGCGCTGAGGATCGCCGGGTTATTGTTCATGGTCAGAACAATGATCGACAGATCCGGGAAATGGCGCTTGATGTACTTGATCAGCGTGATCCCGTCTCCGTATTTGTCGCCTGGCATGGACAGGTCGGTAATCAGAACATGGGCGTCTAATTTCGGCAGATTATTGATAAGTGCTGTGGAGTCTTCAAACTCGCCGACAACGTTAACCCACTCAATTTGCTCGAGTGACTTACGAATACCGAACAGTACGATCGGATGGTCATCGGCAATAATTACGTTCATAGTATTCATGTATTAGGCTACCTTGCTACAGCAAGCTCTTGACGTAAACGTCAATGTCGCTGATGTATTTTTCTATGCTTTGCGCATCTTTTTCACGAATCAGATGCTCAAGCGTTTCACATAACTGTTTGCCGGGTGTCAGGTTAAGCATAGCAAACGCCCCTTTGAGGCGATGCGCAGTCTGGGCCAGCGCAGCTAAATCGCTTGTTGCCAGCTCAGTATACAGTCTCTTAACATCATCCGGAACCGTGTCGGCAAACAGCGCATAATAGCCGCTGGCGTGCAGTTCGGCGTTGCTCCCGCTTCCCGGAGGAGAAGGTTGCACGTTTTCTTCCGCCAGCTGCTGTTCAATCAGTTGCAGAATCGCTTCCTGCATGGCCGTGCTGATATTAAAATTGACGCACAGTTGGCCTGGACCTATTTTTCGTATCCCGACCTCATCATCGCTTAAAAGCAAGCCAGAAGCAGTAAGATTAGACGGATTATCCGTTAAAAAGAGATCGTATTCTTGACTTGTCAGCCTCTCATCCGGCGTGATGCAGCTCGCTCCCCAGCTTTCAAGCTGACGCACGACAATCTTTCGGACCTCATTAGCCGTAATATCAAGCAATACCACCACGTCATCCAGCAGATGTTCGCCGGAGTCGCTCTCTTCTTCACTGGCCGGCATTTTGAGGTGCAGGGAGTAGCGGGTGCCCAGAGATTCGCGCGCTTTGATATTCATCTGGCCGCCGAGCTTGCGCGTCAGGCGATCGCAGAGCCAGAAGGTGAGCGCATTGGCCTTACCGTACAGATCGGCCTGGGTATCGTTAAGGAACGGGAAGTGCATATTATCGATTTCGTTTGCCGAAACGCCGTTGCCGGTATCGATAATGCGGAAGGTCAAACGATCGTCCGCGGAGTCGTCCTTGCTCACCTCGAGGGTGATTTTACCGATCTGCGTGGTGGTGACCGAGTACTGAATGAGCAGCAGCAGCGTGCGGCGCAGCGCGTCGCGGTCGCCGTAGCGTTGCTCATTCGCCGCCAGGGCGTTGTTAATCAGCAGCTGCAGGCCTTTACGCTTAATCACGGGCAGCACTTCCGGCACCACTTCATCGATCAGCTCTTGAATCGAGAACCGATCCGGCGTGCTTTTCCAGCTATCGCTTTCCAGCAGGTTTGCCAGCTGAATTTCGTCAACCAGCTGCACCAGCTCATCCGCGTGCTGCGCCAGCCTGCGGCTTTCGGCCATGCCAAGCGCGGCCGCTTCTTCCGCCAGGCTGCGGGCTGGCTGCTTCAGCGCGGCGCCAATATGCTGCATAAACGCGGTGCGGCCCTGCTGGTTTTTCTCATACAGGCGCTGGGCCTGCTTGAGCTTTTTACTTACCAGAACTTCCCGGTCCTGATCGCGGATGATGAAGATCTGCGTGCGCGGCGCGACCTGGCTGCGGTACTGGCGAATCTCATACAGTTCGTTGTTCACCGTCGCCTGAATTACGCCCTGATGCTGATCCGCCATGTTGGTAATATTTTGCAGGTTGAGGTGCGGCAGCAGATGATCGGCGATGGGGTTGCTGATAATCGTGCGGTTAGCTTCTAAATCGTGAACCAGCAGCCCCAGCGGCAGCAGCGAGACAATCTCTTCATTTATTGCCCGCAGCGTACGATGCTCGCCGCTGGCGGCAGAGGAGACGCCCGTCCCGGTCTGACGGCTGCGGCCGCTGTAGTGGCGAAAGGTCGTGAAGCCAAACAAGGTCAGCGCCAGCAGGCCGATAATCAGCAGGAGCGGCAGCAGGACGTTCTGCAGCGACTCAATCATCAGGGTGCTGAATGGCACCACCCAGACCAGACGCATCCCGGTGGTATTAATGGCGGTGATGATTTCAATCCGCGTGCCGTTGAAGTTGATGCTGACGTTATCAGACTCTTCTTTATCCGGGCTGCCCGCCGTGTTCTGTGAAGGATCGGGCTCAAGGCGGAAGCTGTCCAGGGTCATGCCCGGCGGGATCAAATCGTTAATCGGCAGGTCGAAAGCGACCACGGTGGCCAGATGGCCCGGCTGATTAAAGGTGGTCCGCAGGGTGAAGTAGTGGCCATTTTGCCATGAAAGCTGGCGCAGCGACGAGAAGGTTTCTCTTTCGTCGAGCGTGTTAGCCTGCAGCAGCATTTCCGCGCGGCGGGACTCCACCACGTTGCTAATCGTCGACTCTTTAAAGCTGGAAGAAAGGTCTTTCAGCGGCAGAGTCGAGACCAGAATCAGGCTGTTATCCAGCCCGTTGAGGTAGTACATCGACCAGGGAATGGTCTCTGCGCCCCACAGAATATCGAGATAGTTGGAAATTTTTTGCGTCATTTCCAGCGTTGAGCTGTCATGAGAGCCAAAAATCAGCGCCTCGGTCTTACGCCGCGGCTTTTCCAGATAATAGACATCCTGCTTTAATCGCGTTTCCTGTAAACCCTCGCCGGCGGCGCTGGAAGAGGTGGCGGCAATATTGTCGTAAATTTGCCAGGTGGCGTAGCGCCACGCATCGATGCGCTTGTGCAGCGCATGGCTCACGTCGACAACCTGATAGCTTTTCTCTTTTAACCAGGCGTTGACCGCGCTTTGCAGCGTCACGCTCATCGTCGCCAGCAGGACGATGACCATTAAAATGAAGAAACGGGTGATGCTGCCAGGCATCAGGGTGAATTTTTTCTGGGTCATCGTGTAGCAGTGCGACTCATCAATGTTTGTAAGCAGGATGTTGCACCAAGGTAGCTGGTAGCAGAGTGAATTCGCTAAGCAGTATAAAGGCTAATTTATCAAATCCATACTACAGAATGGCCTTCGGCGCTTTTTTGCATTGGGATTTATCTTAAAGGAGCGTTGACAATAAAAATGTACAGCGGAATTGATGCTGTACAGCTATTTACCGATTACCTGCAGGAAATAGCACGAAATAACAAGAAATTACCCGTATAAGCACTTCCTGATACGCGGAGTGTTTGATTAATAACCGTTATTTTTATCGCGGCTGGCATGGGTATAATTAAAGTTATGTAAAGAAGGGTAAAAAAAACCGGATGCGAAGCATCCGGTCGAAATAGGGGTAAACAGACATTCAGAACTGAATGACGGTAATAAATAAAGTTAATGATGATAGCGGGAGTTATTCTAGTCGCAGGCGACCATTTTGTTTTGTCATTCAGTGCTATACCTGGCGTGTCGTGTAACTGGCTGATGGTAATCGAAAAAAAATATTTTCTTGATTATTGGTGCTTATTTTACGATTTCTCATCGTTGCGAAAAGTTCCCTTTAGTTTACAAATTGAAACATCTTGTGCGCATTTTGAAACACCTTAGAAGTTTTCGTATCATATTCTTGTTGGATTATTCTGCATTTTACAGCACAATGAATATAGCCGACTGATTAGAAGGGTAATCAGTAAGCAGTGGCATAATAAAAGGCATATAACAAACAGAGGGTTAATAACATGAAAGTTAAAGTACTGTCCCTCCTGGTACCGGCTCTGCTGGTAGCAGGCGCAGCAAATGCGGCTGAAATTTATAACAAAGATGGCAACAAATTAGACCTGTACGGCAAAATTGACGGTCTGCACTATTTCTCTGACGACAAGAGCGCTGACGGCGACCAGACCTACATGCGTCTTGGCGTGAAAGGCGAAACCCAGATCAACGACCAGCTGACCGGTTACGGCCAGTGGGAATACAACGTTCAGGCGAACAACACTGAAAGCTCCAGCGATCAGGCATGGACTCGTCTGGCATTCGCAGGTCTGAAATTCGGCGACGCGGGCTCTTTCGACTACGGTCGTAACTACGGCGTTGTTTACGACGTAACTTCCTGGACCGACGTTCTGCCGGAATTCGGCGGCGACACCTACGGTTCTGACAACTTCCTGCAGTCCCGTGCTAACGGCGTTGCAACCTACCGTAACTCTGACTTCTTCGGTCTGGTTGACGGCCTGAACTTTGCTCTGCAGTATCAGGGTAAAAACGGCAGCGTCAGCGGCGAAGGCGCAACCAACAACGGTCGTGGCTGGAACAAACAGAACGGCGACGGTTTCGGTACTTCCGTAACTTATGATATCTGGGACGGCATCAGCGCTGGTTTCGCATACGGTCACTCTAAACGTACCGACGATCAGAATGCAGTTGGCCTGCTGGGCGACGGCAAATATGCTGAAACCTACACCGGCGGTCTGAAATACGACGCGAACAACATCTACCTGGCAACTCAGTACACTCAGACCTACAACGCAACTCGCGCTGGTAGCCTGGGCTTTGCTAACAAAGCACAGAACTTCGAAGTGGCTGCACAGTACCAGTTCGATTTCGGTCTGCGTCCGTCCGTTGCTTACCTGCAGTCTAAAGGTAAGGATCTGGAAGGCTACGGCGACCAGGATATCCTGAAATATGTTGACGTGGGCGCGACCTACTACTTCAACAAAAACATGTCCACCTACGTTGACTACAAAATCAACCTGCTGGACGACAACAGCTTCACTCGTAGCGCCGGTATCTCTACCGACGATATCGTAGCTCTGGGCCTGGTTTACCAGTTCTAAGCACGCTGAAGTCACGAAAAAGGCGCCTCTGGCGCCTTTTTTTATGCCTCGTTTAAGGTGGCTGGTGTACTCTTGCTGCCTTAGCAAGAGGAACCGATTTTATGGATATCACTTTTTTCCGCGCCGCGCTGCTCGGCGTTTGCGTACTCCTTTCCGGCTGTGATTCAGCTACCTCACCTGCAGCTCAAAAGAGTGCCGCGACCGTGCTGGACGGCAAAACGATGGGCACATTCTGGCGGGTCAGCGTCATTAACGTTGATCAGGCGAAAGCCCAGGCGCTGCGGCAGAAAATAGAGTCCCAGCTGGACGCCGACGATCGCCTGCTTTCCACCTGGAAAAACGATTCAGCATTGATGCAATTTAACCACGCCAGTTCCACCGAGCCGTGGCCGGTCAGCGAAGCGATGGCCGATATCGTCACCATGTCCCTGCGCATTGGCGCAAAAACCCACGGCGCAATGGATATTACCGTCGGACCTTTGGTCAATCTCTGGGGCTTTGGCCCGGATAAGCAGCCGGTAAAAACGCCGGATCCTCAGCAGATCGCGGCGGCAAAAGCGCGGACGGGGCTGCAGCATCTGACGGTGATTAACCGCGCGGATCGCCAGTATTTACAAAAGGATATTGCGGATCTGTATGTCGATCTTTCGACCGTTGGCGAGGGCTATGCCGCCGATCATCTGGCGCGTCTGATGGAGCAGGAGGGCATTTCTCGCTATCTGGTCTCCGTCGGCGGCGCGCTGGTTAGCCGAGGGATGAACGCCGACGGGCAGCCGTGGCGGGTGGCGATCCAAAAGCCGACCGATCGTGAAAACGCCGTCCAGGCCATCGTCGATATTAACGGCCACGGAATCAGCACCTCCGGCAGCTACCGCAACTATTATGAGCTGGATGGCAAACGGATCTCGCACGTGATCGATCCGCAAACCGGCAGACCGATCGACCATAAGCTGGTCTCGGTGACGGTGATTGCGCCGACGGCGCTGGAAGCCGACGGCTGGGATACCGGGCTGATGGTGCTCGGTCCGAAAAAGGCGCAGGAGGTGGTGAGAGAGCAGGGGCTGGCCGTCTATATGATCGTCAAAGAGGGGGAGGGGTTTAAAACCTGGATGTCGCCGCAGTTCCGCACCTTCCTGGTTGGCGAAAAGAATTAAACAGCAAGATTTCGGGTTTTATTCGGCGGGCGATGAATCAGACTGGCTATACACTTAAAGCAGGAGCCGATGATGAAACCGATTATTGCTGATACCGATGACCGCCGCTGGCAGGCGGTATGCGATCGTGATGCCCGCGCCGACGGTCAGTTTGTGTTTGCCGTGCTGACCACCGGCGTTTGCTGCCGTCCCTCCTGCCGCTCGCGGCGGGCGCTGCGGGAAAACGTCCGTTTTTACCCTGATGCGGCGGCCGCCATCGCCGACGGATTTCGCCCCTGCAAGCGCTGTCAGCCGGACAAAAGCGACCCGCAGCGGCAGAAGGCCGAGAAGGTCGCCAGAGCCTGCCGCCTGCTTGAGCAGGAAGCGCCGATAACCCTCGAGGCGCTGGCCCATGAGCTGGCGGTCAGCCCGTACCACTTCCACCGTTTATTTAAATCCGTCACCGGCATGACGCCGAAGGCCTGGCAGCAGGCGTGGCGCGCGCGGCGTTTACGGGACGCCCTGGCGCAAGGGGAAAAAGTGACCCCGGCGGTGCTGGCCGCAGGCTTTCCCGACGGCAGCAGCTACTATCGTCAGGCCGACGCCGTGCTTGGCATGACCGCCAGCCAGTTTCGCCGCGGCGGCGATGAAACCGATATCGTCTACACGCTCGGCGACTGCGCGATTGGCCGCTGTCTGGTGGCGCAAGGCGAGCGCGGAGTGTGTGCCGTATTGCCCGGAGAGGGCGACGCGCCGCTGGACGAGCTGCGCCGCCTGTTCCCCCACGCCCGGCTTCTGCCCGGCGACGCGCATTTTTCCGCGCGGGTGGCGCAGATTTTTGCCCACATCGACGATAGCCGCCAGACCATAGACCTGCCGTTGGATATTCGCGGCACCGCCTTTCAGCAGAGGGTCTGGCAGGCTCTGCGCCAGATCCCGGCGGGCGAAACGCGCAGCTATCGTCAGGTTGCGCAAAGCATCGGTCAGCCGCGCGCCGTCCGCGCGGTAGCAGGAGCCTGCGCCGCCAACCGACTGGCTATCGTTATTCCGTGCCACCGGGTGGTCCGCGAAGGCGGGGCGCTCTCCGGCTACCGCTGGGGAACCGCCCGCAAAGCGCAGCTGCTGGCCCGGGAAGCACAAACCGAGGAGTCGTAATGCTCGATCTTTTTGCCGATACGCCCCCCTGGCAGGAACCGCTGGCACCCGGGGCCGTCATTCTGCGGCGCTTCGCCCGCCAGCGCGCCCCGGCTCTGCTGCAGGCGCTGCTGGGCGTTGCCGACGTTTCACCGTTTCGCCAGATGGTTACGCCCGGCGGCTACACCATGTCGGTGGCGATGACTAACTGCGGGCCGCTGGGCTGGACGACCAATATGCACGGCTATCTGTATGCTCCCGGCGATCCGCTAACGGGGCGGGACTGGCCGCCGATGCCGCCGATATTCTCCGAGCTGGCCACGCAGGCGGCGCTTGCCTGCGGATACGCGGGCTTTGTGCCCGACGCCTGCTTAATCAACCGCTATCAGCCCGGGGCGAAGCTCTCGCTGCATCAGGATAAGGATGAGCGCGATCTGCGTGCGCCGATCGTTTCCGTATCGCTGGGGCTGCCGGCGGTGTTCCAGTTTGGCGGCCTGCAGCGCAGCGAACCGCTGCGCAGAGTGCTGCTGGAGCACGGGGACGTGGTGGTCTGGGGCGGCGAGTCGCGGCTGTTTTATCACGGGATTCAGCCGCTGAAAGAGGGCGACCATCCGGACACCGGCGCCTGCCGTTACAACCTCACCTTTCGGCTGGCAGGCGATAAAGAATAAAAATAAGAATTATTCTTGATGTCATCGGCGAGCAGTTTACACTGCTGGCTGTTTTGCTTGCCCGGATTGCTGTTATGGAACTTCTTCTTCTTGTTTGGCGCCAGTATCGCTGGCCGTTTATTTCCGTCATTGCCCTGAGCCTGCTCAGCGCGGCGCTGGGGATCGGGCTTATTGCCTTTATCAATCTGCGGCTGATGACCGTTGTTGATACCTCGCTGACGGTACTGCCGGAGTTTCTCGGCCTGCTGCTGCTGCTGATGGCGGTGACGCTGGGCTCACAGCTGGCGCTGACGACCCTTGGGCACCATTTTGTTTTCCGCCTGCGCGGGGAGTTCATTAAGCGCATCCTCGACACCCAAATCGAGCAGGTTGAGAAGATTGGCAGCGCCTCGCTGCTTGCCGGCTTAACCAGCGACGTACGCAACATTACCATCGCCTTTGTGCGCCTGCCCGAACTGGTGCAGGGCATTATCCTGACCTTCGGTTCCGCCGCCTATCTGGCGTGGCTGTCGGGAAAAATGATGATGGTGACCGCGCTGTGGATGGCGATAACCATCTGGGGCGGATTTATGCTGGTATCGCGCGTTTATAAGCACATGGCGACGCTGCGGGAGACCGAAGACAAGCTGTACCACGACTATCAGACGGTGCTGGAAGGACGCAAAGAGCTGACGCTCAATCGCGAGCGCGCCGAATACGTGTTTAATCATCTCTATCTGCCGGACGCGCGCGAGTATCGGCACCATATTATCCGCGCCGATACCTTCCACCTCAGCGCGGTAAACTGGTCGAATATTATGATGCTCGGCGCCATTGGCCTGGTGTTCTGGATGGCCAACGGCCTCGGCTGGGCGAATACCGCCGTGGCGGCGACCTACTCTTTGACCCTGTTGTTCCTGCGCACGCCGCTGCTTTCCGCCGTGGGCGCGCTGCCGACGCTGCTCAGCGCCCAGGTGGCCTTCAATAAGCTGCACAAATTCTCCCTGGCGCCGTACCGTGCCGAATTCCCGCAGCCGCAGGCGCACCCGCACTGGCAAACC
>NZ_JAQGFU010000260.1:0-5119 GCF_030078455.1 Klebsiella sp. Ech2A
ATTTTGTACCATCGGCACCAGCAGGGTTTGCGCCCCGACGTCCAGCAGCTGCTTAATCTGCACCGGGTCATTCCACGAAGGGCGAACCACCGGCTGGCTGGCGTAAGGCGCCACCGCCTGCAGCTGGGTCAGCACCGTCTGCACGTTGTTTGGCGCGTGTTCGCCGTCAATCAGCAGCCAGTCGAATCCGGCGCCGGCCAGCAGCTCGGCGCTGTAGCTGCTGCAGAGTCCCAGCCACAGGCCGATTTGCGGGCGCCCGGCCTGCAGCGCATCTTTAAACGCATTATTCATCTTCTTTCCCCTAGACAAAGCGGCAGCTAATCGCGCCCATGTTGCCGTAATCGACGTGGAAGGTATCGCCTTTGCGCGCCGCCACCGGACGGGTAAACGAGCCGCCGAGGATAATTTGCCCGGCCTCCAGCTGGACGTCGTGCGCCGCCAGCTTGTTCGCCAGCCAGGCAACGCCGTTGGCCGGGTGGTTCAGCACGCCGGCGGCGACGCCGGTCTCTTCGATGACCCCGTTGCGGTACAGCAGGGCGGAGATCCAGCGCAGATCCAGCTCATCGGGCTTAACCGGCCGGCCGCCGAGGATCACCCCGGCGTTGGCGGCGTTATCGGAGATGGTGTCGAACACCTTACGCGGGCGCTGGGTTTCGGGATCGACGTTGTGGCAGCGGGCGTCGATCAGCTCCAGCGCCGGGATCACGTAATCGGTGGCGTTATAGACGTCGAACAGCGTACAGTTCGGGCCGCGCAGCGGTTTGGCCAGCACGAAGGCCAGCTCGACCTCGATGCGCGGAACGATAAAACGGTCGGTGGGAATATCGCCGCCGTCGTGGAAAAACATATCGTCGAGCAGCGCGCCGTAGTCCGGCTCGCTAATCTGCGAGCTGGCCTGCATCGCCTTCGAGGTCAGGCCGATCTTATGGCCCTTCAGCACCCGGCCTTCGGCAATTTTCAGCTCGACCCACTCGCGCTGGACGGCGTAGGCATCCTCAATGGTGATCGAGGGATAATCGAGCGAGATGGCACGGATCTGTTCACGCTGCTTTTCGGCCTGGTTCAGCCGCTGGGCGATCAGGGTGCGGGTCTGTTTATCGAGCATAGGGCTTCCTGTGACATTGCCTGCAAATGGGTACCATCGGGTCTCCCGGGCGCCGGACGAGAGCGCCGACGTCGGAGAGCCCGCGTCAGCGCTACGCCTGCCGGATGACGTTAATTATTTAAACAGCGCGTGGACGTTGTTCTGCTTGTAGTTCAGGGTTGGGTGCAGCTCCTCAATCTCGAACGACAGCGCGAGGTAGCGGCTCTCCATCAGCGCGGCGAAATGCGCCTGGATTAGAGCAAAGAGCATCTCTCCCGTTTGCTGGCGGCTTTCGAGGCTGCGCCCGCTGCCGATTTTCAGCGTCATATGCACGAAGGCATAATCGTGCCTGCCGTCGGCCATCTGCCAGGTATCCAGCCAGATGGCGCGGCTGCGGATGCCGCCGATCGGGAAAATACCGGTGGCGGCCAGCGCCTGATTAACCTCGGCGAACAGGCCCGGCAGGTCGGCCTGCTCGCGGATGTTGCTGGTACACTCGGCGATAAAATGTGGCATCGCGGACCCCTTACGCCTGAGCCGGCAGCGGGAAGACGGCGTTAACCTGGCCGGTCCCGGAGCTGGCGAACAGGTCGGTAATAAACTCGACCTTGCCGTCGTATTTATCCCAGCCGAGGACCCCGAGCAGCATCACCGTATCGTGCATATTGCCTTCGCCGTAGCAGTAGTCGGCGTACTCCGGCAGCATGGTGCAGAACTCTTTGAATTTGCCTTCGCGCCACAGCTTCACCACCCGCTCATCCATCTGATGGTCAAACTCGCGGGTGTAGCTGTTCATCCCCTCTTCGGCGCGCTGGTCGTCGATAAAGCGGTGCGACAGCGAGCCGCTGGCGAAGACCGCCACGGTACCGTCATATTTCTCAATCGCCTTGACGATGGCTTCCCCCAGCCTGCGGCTGTCGGCGAAGTCGTGAACGGTGCAAAAAGCGGAGATCGACACCACTTTGAAATGCTTATCGCTGTTCATATAGCGCATCGGCACCAGCGTGCCGTACTCCAGCTTGAGGCTCGGGATGTTGTGCGCCTTGGCGCGCACGCCCAGCTTCACCGCTTCGTCGGCGATCAGCTGGCCCAGCTCCGGGTTGCCGTCGTAGTCGTAGGTCATGTCGCGAATAAAGTGCGGCAGCTCGTTGCTGGTATAGACCCCTTTAAAATGGTCGGCGCAGTTAATGTGGTAGGCGCTGTTCACCAGCCAGTGGGTATCAAAGACGATAATCGTATCGACGCCCATCTCCCGGCACCGTTTACCGATCTCCCTATGGCCGTCGATCGCCGACTGGCGGCAGCCGTGGTTTTTCCCCGGCAGCTCGGAGAGATACATGGAAGGTACGTGAGTAATCTTGGCGGCTAACGCTAATTTGCCCATTTTGTGCTCCTTATAAGCCCCATTTCGGGATCGGATGGTCACCCATGGAAATACAGACGTTTTTCATTTCGGCGAACACCTCGAAGCTGTACTCGCCGCCTTCGCGGCCGGTACCGGAGGCCTTCACGCCGCCGAACGGCTGGCGCAGATCGCGGACGTTCTGGGTATTGACGAAGACCATGCCGGCTTCAATCCCGCGCGCAAGCCGCAGGACCTTGCTGACGTCCTGGGTCCAGATATAGGAGGCCAGGCCGTATTCGATATCGTTGGCGAGGCGCAGGCCTTCGGCTTCGTCTTTAAACGGCAGCAGACAGGCCACCGGGCCAAAAATCTCTTCCTGGGCAACCCGCATGCGGTTATCGACGTCCGCCAGCACCGTCGGGCGCAGGAAGTTGCCGCCGCGTAGGTGCGCGGGCAGGTCGGCGGGTTTATCCGGGCCGCCGGCCAGCAGCGTGGCGCCTTCCTCGATGCCGAGGCGGATATAGCCGGAGACTTTTTCCCAGTGCTGCTGGCTTATCAGCGCCCCGACCTGGGTGTTGGGATCGGTCGGGTCGCCGACGCGCAGGCGGCTGGCGCGTTCGGCGAAGCGCTTGACGAACTCCGGGTAAATGCTCTGCTGAATGAAGATGCGCGAGCCGGCGGTGCAGCGTTCGCCGTTGATGGAGAAGATGGTGAACAGGGCGGCATCCAGCGCGCGCTCGATATCGGCATCTTCAAAAATCAGCACCGGCGATTTGCCGCCCAGCTCCATCGAGTACTTCTTCAGCCCGGCGTTTTTCATGATGTTACGCCCGGTGGCGGTGCCGCCGGTAAACGAGACCGCGCGCACGTCGTGATGACGCACCAGCGCGTCGCCGGCGTTCGCGCCGTAGCCCTGCACCACGTTCAGCACGCCCGGCGGAATACCGGCTTCCAGCGCCAGTTCGCCGAGGCGGTCGGCGGTGAGCGGCGACAGCTCGGACATCTTCAGCACCGCGGTATTACCCAGCGCCAGGCACGGCGCTACCTTCCAGGTGGCGGTCATAAACGGCACGTTCCACGGCGACACCAGCGCGCAGACGCCGACCGGCTGCACGAGGGTGTAGTTGAGCATCTTGTCGTCAACCGGATAGGTCTTGCCGTTCATCTGCTGGCACACTTCGGCGAAGAACTCGAAGTTGTGCGAGGCGCGCGGGATCAGCACGTTTTTGGTCTGGTGGATCGGCAGGCCGGTATCGGCGGTCTCCATGGCGGCGATCTGCGGAACGTTCTGGTCGATCAGATCGCCCAGCCGACGCATCAGGCGCGCGCGCTCCTTCATCGGCAGGTTGGCCCATTTCGGGAACGCCGCTTTGGCCGCCGCGACCGCCTGATTCACCTCGGCTTCACCGCCGGAGGCGACCTCTGCCAGCACTTCGCCGGTGGCCGGGTTGGTGGTGTGGAAATACTCCGCGCTTGCCACGCTTTCGCCGTTGATCCAGTGGTTAATTTTTTTCATGACAGCTTCTCCTCATACGCCTGCTGGCTGATGATGTGGTTGACCAGGCGGCCCACGCCCTCGACTTCGACGATTACTTCGTCACCCGGCACCACGTCAGACAGCCCCTTCGGCGTGCCGGTGGCGATCATGTCGCCGGGCTGCAGGGTCATAAACTCGCTCAAATACGCGATCAGGAACGGGATGCTGAAGATCAGATCGGCGGTAGTGCCCTGCTGGCGCAGCTCGCCGTTGACCCAGGTGCTCAGGGTCAGGTTGTGCGGGTCCGGAACCGTCTCTTTGCTGACGATCCACGGGCCGATGGGGGTCAGGGTGTCGCGGCTTTTTACCCGCAGATTCGGCCGGTAGTAGTTCTCGAGATAGTCGCGAATGGCGTAGTCGTTGCAAACGGTATAGCCGGCGACGTACTCCAGGGCGTCGGCCTCGCTGACCCTGCGCGCGGTTTTGCCAATCACCACCACCAGCTCGGCTTCGTAGTGCATATATTCGACGTTATCCGGACGCACCGACTCCTGGCGGTGGCCGAGGAAGGTGTTCGGCGCTTTGATAAACACCAGCGGCTCTTCCGGCGGCTTGAATTCCAGCTCGCTGGCGTGGTCGGCGTAGTTCAGCCCCAGCGCGAACAGGGTGCCCTCGGCGGGCGGCAGCCAGCGGAATTCGCCCTCCTGCAGCCTGGTGCCGTCATCGAGAATGACCTGCTCGCGATCGTCGACCTGCGCGCTGCGTGCCTGACCCTGCCACTCAATACGTGCCTGTTTCATACCAGTTCTCCTTCTGCGACGACCGGGTTTTCCAGCGCCGGGAAACCCTCGGCGAGAATGCGTACGCGATCGCCGGGGCGCAGCGTGACGCGGGCGTGCGGAGTGCCGATCAGAATGGCGTCGCCGGGGCTGAGGGTGGCGAATTCGCTCAGGGCGCTCAGCAGCTCGGCGGCGCCGCGCTGCAGGTCGGCGGTGTTCCAGCTATCCGCTTCGCGACCGTTGATTTCGGTGATGATGGTCAGGTTATCGACGCTCCGTAGCGGGACGAGGTCGCCCAGCGGGCAGAAACCGTCGCGGCATTTCGCCTTGATCGCCGGGCGGTAAAAGCTCTCTTCCGGCAGGCTGACCTCGTTGGCCAGCGCGTAGCCGGCGATGCAGGAGGCGGCCCGTCTCTTATACACACCTGACGCTGC
>NZ_JAQGFU010000261.1:0-5100 GCF_030078455.1 Klebsiella sp. Ech2A
CTCGCGCAGCGTCGGGTCATCGTCGCCGGCGGACCATTCGCCGGCGCTCTCCGGCTGCCCGGGCGAGAGCAGGCGCCAGGCGATCGGCCGTTCAGGGGCGCCGAGGCGCAAAATGAGCGCCGCGCGCGGCGGCGTTTTATCGTTATTCATCGGCCACTCTGTAAAGTCCATAACGTCGCTGGATAACGCGGAAGCTGCGCCCTTCGCGCTGCAGGAGGCTGCGCTGCTGATAGCGCGCGCTGCCCATGACCACGGTGAACGAGGCGACGAAGCGTTCACTGTGGACCGTCAGCCAGGGGCGTACGGCGGTGGTGTCGGTGTCCTGCAGCGCCTGCTGGGCTAAAAACGCGGCAACGCTGTTCCAGCCGCTTGCCGGACGGGCGATCAGCAGCTGGCGCGCCTGCTGAATGCTCAGATCTGCGGGAAACAGCGCCGCCAGCAGGGCGGCCTGCGCCGGCTTCAGGGTATTGATATTGATCTGCAGGGCGTCGTTCGGGTGGGCGCAGACGTAGGGCAGCAGGCGCTGGTACAGCGCCGCATCCATCCCGGCGAGCAGGCGCAGCTCGCTGAGGTCCTGGATATTCTGGTTGCCGGTCAGGTAGCCCGGCGACTGCGCCATATAGACCTCGTCTTCCGCGCCGTTGAGCAGCGGCTGGCTATCCGCATCGATCCAGTCGCGCAGGGCGGCGGTGAGCTGCAGGGCGCGCAGCGGCTCCGCGCCGAGCTTCTCCAGCAGGCGGGTAAAGGCGCGCGCCGCGGCGGGGATCGCTTCGCTTTCTTCGGCGGTGGCGCGGTTGACGGCGTTCAGATTGAAGCAGGCCAGATCGTCGGTAATCGTGGCATAAATCTCGCCGCCATCGACGGTGAAACGGCGTCCCTGCTGGGCCCAGTTTTGTGCCAGATGGGTCTGGTTCGGCGAATCAAGCGCGTCGCGCTGCAGCAGCGCGGCAACCATCGTCTCCGCGCCCAGCGCGTACCACCTGGCCTGCAGGTTATCGAGGGTGGTAGCCGTCTGCTGGTACATCCGCGCCGTTCTTTCGGTGATGGCGCTCGCCAGCACCATCATCAGCGCGAGGATCAGCAGCACCATTAGCAGCGCGACGCCGCGCTGGCGGCCGTTCATGGCTGCTCTCCGGGGGCAACTAAAAACAGGCGCGTGACGTCGCCGTAGCCCTTCAGCGTTAAGGTGACTTCAAGCGCCTGCGGCAGCTTTTGCGCGGACTCCCAGCGATCCTGCCAGCCGCCGTTGGCGTAAAAGCGCAGGCGGAACGCCTCGACGTCGCGCTGCAGGACCCAGGTCGTCGGCCGGCTGCCGGTGAGCGGGTCCTGCTGGTCATAGCTCAGGCGCTCCAGCCGCTGCTGGCGCAGGCGGTAGCTGACGCTCTGGATCTCTGAGCGCGGCAGCATGCCCATCGGGTTTGGCCAGCCGCTGCGGCTAAAGGCTATCGCCCAGTCGTCGCTGCTCAGCTGGAAGCGCCCGGCGGAGAAGATGGCGGCATCGTCGCGGCCGCGACGGGGGACTATCTGGTTAAAGTCGGCGGCCATCTGGCTAAAGGTCTGCTGCAACGTGCGGATCTGCTGCGCTTTTTCTTTGGTGAGCGTATCCGCGCGAATGACGTTTTGCAGCACGCTGACCGCCGCTACGCTCAGCGCGGCGAGGATCGCCAGCGCCAGCAGCATTTCAACGAGGGTAAAGCCGCGCATGGTGCCGTTGTTCATGGCCGGGTCACCCAGGTGCGCAGCGAGGAGACCGGAGCCTTGTCGCTTTTATCATGACGGACCTCGACGTCCAGCGCCCGCAGCTGCGGGAGTTCGGTTTCGACGCCCTGCCAGCGGATATGCCAGCTGCCGCCTGCCGCCTGGACCGTTGTTTCCGAGGGGCTCAGCGCCGGCCAGCGGTTTTCCAGCTTCAGCTGGATCAGCTGATTGTCGGCAAGCCACCCGGCGAGGGTTTTCTCCTCCATGCGCCCGAGGTGGTTCGTCTGCTGCAGCGTGGCCTGCATCACGGACAGCCCGGCGAGGGCGAAGACCACCAGCGCGACCATGACTTCGATAAGCGTCATTCCGGACTGCGATTTCATGGGCTCTCCTCCCGCTGCGCGCCGCCGCGGGCGTCAACCTCCAGCGCCAGATCGCGGCCGATATGCAGCTGAAAGGGGGTCACTTCCCCGCCGGGGAACAGCAGAACGTCGGGCAGTTCGCCCGGCGTCCAGGCGGCGCCATCGGGAAAGCTCAGCGCCAGCGGTTCCAGGGCCGCGCTGCCCGAGGTGGCGACGCGCGCTATCTGCAGCGGCTGCCAGCGGGAGCCCTCCTCGCCGCCGTCCGCTTCGCCAGCCTGGCCGCTCTCGTCTGGGGTCAGCAGCCGCATAAACTGCCAGCGGTCGGGGTGAATTGAGATACCGTAGAACTGGCCGGTCTGCAGCCCGCGGTCGCGGACAAAGCTCAGCTGTGCCTGGAAGCGCTCGAGGGTCTGCGCCGGGTCGTTCTCGCGCGATGGCGGAAACGCCAGCATCACCATGCCCGCGCTAACGCCCATCAGCAGCAAAATGAGCATCATCTCCAGTAACGTGAAGCCGCGCTGCTGCACTATTTTTTCCCGATATTCCAGTTGCCGAGATCGTCGTTGGTATCCGGCATGCCGTCCGGCCCAACGCTAAACACGTCGACCTGGCCGTGCTGGCCGGGGCTGAGCAGCTGATAGTCGTTGCCCCACGGGTCCTGCGGCAGGCGGCGGATATAGCCGCCTTCCGGATAGTTACGCGCCTGCGGCTCGGCGGCGGGACGGCTGACCAGCGCCGCGAGCCCCTGCTCGGTGTTGGGGTAGCGGCTGTTATCCAGCTTGTACATATCCAGCGCGCCCTCCAGTGCCACCAGATCGCTGACCACCTTTTGCCGGTCCGCTTTTTCTTTATTGCCCATCAGGTTAGGGACCACCAGGCTGGCAAGAATGCCGAGAATGACAATCACCACCATAATTTCCAGTAAGGTGAATCCACGCTGTCGTTGCATTTTTTTCTCCATTATTACAATCACATACTCATAAGGGTGTTGAGCTGCAGGATCGGCTGCAGAATGGCCAGCACGATAAACAGCACCATCCCGGCCATCGCCACCACCAGCAGCGGCTCAAACAGGCTGAGCGCCATCTGAATTTGCGCGCTCAGCTCGCGGTCCTGGTTATCGGCGGCGCGCTCGAGCATGCCGTTGAGCTCGCCGCTCTGTTCGCCGCTGGCAACCATGTAGCGCATCATCGGCGGGAAGAGGGCGGTGGCTTCGAGGGCGCGGTGCAGGCTGATCCCTTCGCGCACCGACTCGGCGGCGGTTTCCAGCTGGCGGCGCGCCCAGGTGTTGCTTAACACCTCCGCGCTGATGCGCATCGACGGCAGCAGCGGGACGGCGCTGGCGTTCAGAATGCTGAGGGTGCGGGCGTAGCGGGCGCTGTTGATGCTGCGGGCCACCCGGCCAATCAGCGGCAGGCGCAGCAGCTGCCTATGCCAGATGAGCCGCCGCGCGGGCTGGCGCAGGGCGTACTGCAGCAGCAGCCCGCCCGCCAGCAGCGCCAGCAGTAGCCAGGGTCCGGCGCTGCGGACGATATCGCTCATGGTCATCAGCAGGCGGGTGGAGAACGGCAGGGCCTGCCTGAGATGAACAAACTGATCGACGACCTTTGGCACCACCGTGGAGAGCAGAATAGCGATCACGCTGATGGCGACCAGCGTCAGCACGATGGGGTAGATCATGGCCTGCAGCAGGCGGGCGCGAAGCTGCTGGCGCTGTTCGGTATAGTCGGCCAGGCGGTTAAGCACGCCGGCAAGGTGCCCGGAGGTTTCGCCCGCGGCGACCATCGCGCAGTAGAGCCGGTCGAAGCAGGCCGGATAGCCGCGCATGGCCTCCGCCAGGGTATGGCCTTCCAGCACCTTGCCGCGCACGCCGGCCATCAGGGTTTTCAGGTGCGCTTTTTCACACTGCTGCGCCACCGCGTCCAGCGCTTTTTCCAGCGGGATCGCGGCCGCCACCAGCGTCGCCAGCTGGCGGGTGAGGAGGGCGAGGTCGCCGGCGCCGGTGCGCCGCGTCAGCAGCGAATGCCCGCCGCCGCGCGCGCGGCCTTCAGCGGCGTCGATCTCAACGGGCAGCCAGCCCTTTTCCCGCAGCAGCTGTCGGGCGTGGCGGGCGGAGTCCGCCTGCTGTACACCGCGCTGCGTCCTGCCGCGCTCATCGAGCGCCCGGTAGCTAAAAATGGCCATCCTGGTCCCCCTGCGCCGCATGCTGCTCGGTCACCCTGACCACCTCTTCCCAGCTGGTTATTCCGCTCAGCACCTTCTCCAGCCCGGCGCGGCGGAGGGTGATATAGTCCGCCCCCAGCCGCTGGCCCAGCGTTAATTCGTTTTCTCCGCGGTGGATTGCCATCCGCACCCGATCGTCAACCCGCAGCAGCTCGTGGATCCCGGTACGCCCGCGATAGCCGGTGAAGCCGCACTCCGCGCAGCCCTCGGCGTGCCACAGGGTCGTTCCGGCCGGGACGCCCATCCGTATCGCCGTTTCCTCATCCGCCTGCCCCGGGCGACGGCAGTGCGGGCAGAGCCGGCGCACCAGGCGCTGCGACAGCACCGCCAGCAGCGAGGTTGACAGCAGAAAAGGCTCCACGCCCATATCCTGCAGGCGCGAAATTGCCCCCAGCGCGCTGTTGGTATGCAGCGTGGAGAGCACCAGGTGGCCGGTGAGGGAGGCCTGCACGGCAATCTGCGCCGTCTCGCCGTCGCGGATCTCGCCCACCAGCACCACGTCAGGGTCCTGGCGCAAAATGGCGCGCAGCCCGCGGGCAAAGGTCATCTCCACCCTGGGGTTGACCTGGGTCTGGCCGATCCCTTCCAGCTCGTATTCGACGGGGTCTTCGATGGTCATAATATTGCGCTCGCGAGCGTCCAGCCGGCTGAGGGCGGCGTACAGGGTGGTGCTTTTGCCGGACCCGGTGGGGCCGGTGACCAGAATGATGCCGTGCGGGCGGGCTATCAGCTCATCGACCTGCTGCAGGAGCGCGGGCGGCATCCCGAGGGTCAGCAGGTCGAGATTGACGCTGTTTTTATCCAGCAGGCGCAGCAC
>NZ_JAQGFU010000262.1:0-5082 GCF_030078455.1 Klebsiella sp. Ech2A
GGCGGTTTCCGCCGGCGACGCCTGCGATGCCGACGTGGTGGCTGACGCCTGTCATGCCGCCGGTGCGGATGCGCTGATCGTCTCCTCCATGGGCGGCGCCGAGGACTACCTGGCGCACAGGACCGTTATTGATGCGGCAGAGGCGGCGGGCATCGAGCGGATGATTCTGGTGACGTCGCTAGGCTGCGGCGATAGCTGGCCCTTTTTATCCCCGCGCGCCAAAGCCGCGTTCGGTCAGGCGGTGCGCGAAAAGACGCTGGCGGAAAGCTGGCTGCAAACCAGCGGCCTGGATTACGCCATCCTGCGCCCCGGCGGCCTGCTCAACGGCGAGGCGAGCGGTAAAGCGCAGCGCTTGCAGAATCAGGAGTGCCATGGTTTCGTGAGGCGTGCGGACGTTGCCGCGCATATTCACGAGCTGGCCGCCGCGCCGGCGCTCAACAATCAGATCTACAGCCTGATTGAGCCGGGCCTGAAGCCGGCGTAATCCCCTCGCGGCGCGGCTCGCCCGCGCCGCAAAGACGTAATGGAGTTTTGCGTGCTCAAGGATTCACTCTCTTCCGTCAGCGTACTGACGGGCCTTTCGCTGCTGCTGGCCGCGCTGGTGCTGGTTGGTGCCAGCCAGGGCGCGCTGAACATCAGCTTCAGCGCGCTGTTTGACGAAGAATACCGCGATATCTGGCTGAACATTCGCCTTCCCCGCGTTCTGCTGGCGGTCCTGGTGGGCAGCGCGCTGGCGACGGCTGGCGTCATTATGCAGGGCCTGTTTCGTAACCCAATGGCCGACCCCGGCCTGCTTGGCGTCAGCAGCGGCTCCGCGCTGATGGTGGGGGTGGCGATCGTTCTGCCCTTCTCATTTCCGGTGGTTCTGGCGCTGTACGAGCAGATGATTTTCGCCGTCGCCGGCAGTATGGCGGTCTGCGTGGTGATTTTTCTCATCAGCCGGCGCCACGCTCACGGCGGCATGATGCAGCTCCTGTTAGCCGGGATCGCCATCAACGCGCTGTGCGGCGCGGCGATCGGCGTGCTGAGCTACATCGGCGACGAGCAGCAGCTGCGCCAGCTCACGCTATGGATGATGGGTAATCTTGGCCAGGCGCAGTGGCCTACGCTGCTGGTCGCCGGCTCGTTTATTCTGCCGGCCATTGTCGCCACGCTGTTTCTTGCCGGGACGCTCAACCTGCTGCAGCTGGGCGATGAAGAGGCGCACTATCTCGGCGTTAACGTTAGCCGTAAGCGTCAGCAGCTGCTGCTGCTCAGCTCGCTGCTGGTGGGCGCGGCGGTGTCGGTGAGCGGCGTTATCGGCTTTATTGGTCTGGTTGTCCCGCACCTGATCCGCATGACCACCGGGGCCGACCATCGCTGGCTTATCCCCTGCTCGACCCTGGCCGGCGCCTGCCTGCTGCTGGTGGCCGATACCCTTGCCCGCACGCTGGTGCAGCCGGCGGAGATGCCCGTCGGCCTGCTGACCAGCCTGATCGGCGGCCCCTATTTTCTGTGGCTGATACTGCGCGGCCGGAGGGCGTCATGATTCAGGCCGAAAATCTGGTTTATACCCTGCAGGGACGGCGTCTGACCGATAACGTCTCTCTGACGCTGCCCGGCGGGGAGATCGTCGCTATCCTCGGCCCGAACGGCGCTGGAAAATCGACGCTGCTGCGCCAGCTCACGGGCTATCTGCGGCCGCACGGCGGACGATGCTCCCTGCTGGGTACGCCGCTGGAGGCGTGGTCGATAACCGAGCTGGCGAAGACCCGCGCCGTGATGCGGCAGAACGGGCATATGGCGTTTCCGTTCAGCGTGCAGGAGGTGATCCGCATGGGAAGGCACCCCTGGCGGACGCGCGGCTCCCATGATGAAACGGATCGCATTATGGCGCTGTGCGACTGCCGCGAGCTGGCCGCCCGCGACTATCGACAGCTCTCCGGCGGCGAGCAGCAGCGGGTACAGCTGGCGCGCCTGCTGGTGCAGCTCTGGGAGCCGATCCCGTCGCCCAAATGGCTGTTTCTGGATGAGCCCACTTCCGCCCTCGATATTCACCACCAGCAGCATCTTTTCCGCCTGCTGCGCCGGCTGGTGCGCGAGCGGCAGTTCAACGTCTGCTGCGTCCTGCACGATCTTAATCTCGCCGCCCGCTACGCCGACCGCGTGGTGCTGATGGATAAGGGGCGCGTCGTCAATAGCGGCACCCCGCAGGCGGTTATGCAGCAGCGGGCGCTGAAAGACCTCTACGGCGCGGATATCACGGTAATTAAAGAGTCTGAAAATCAAACGCCGCTTATCGTTCTTGACCATTAAGCACAGGGGGATTCCGGCTTCGGAGTTCCCCTTCATTGCCATGATGATTCAGTATTTCATTACAGCAAGAAATTTATCGACATAAAATATAAAGCAAGTTTTTATATAACCCTGACTTATTAACCAGCAACACCTCGTAAAAATATAATATTCACTGATGCCTGGAACGAACGGCAGACGGAATAATAGGTAATCGAATTGATACGACAGAAGAACTGAACGGAACCCACTTCTAGCACGGACAATTTTGTGATGAACTGGGGATCGCCATTGAGTCAGGTGCCGCTATTCTTGCTGGTCAACCGTGGTTAAAAACCAGGGCTAAACCCGGAGAAGCGATAAAAGGCACGAGTGTTGTTTCCAGATACGGGAGAATAATTTTGAGCAATGCCCGAAAGCCATTTGGCATCAGAGTTCCTGGACCCGTCGGCGTGAAAATGCGTAAAACGAATAACCTTGCTGCGGTTATCGCTCGCTATATTCCCTGGTTAGGTTGGATAGGTCTTGTAAATTCAATTTACCAGACAGCAAGAAAAACTCAGGAAAAATACAACCTCATAGCCCGCCCGAAGCATCGTATACGGTGGACATCCTTTTGATGGATCCCATATCGGAAGAGGTGCTGGCGCTTTTCAGGAAAGAGATCTCAGGATATTTAGACGGCGGCTGGAACGAGATTCCTTTGGAGCTCGACGATGATTTGTTTGATGCTCCCGGCGACGACCTCCACGACGCTTTGGATAAATTTGAGGATCGGTTTAATGTCGATCTATCTGCTGTCAAATGGTCATCTTATTTTCCATGGGAAAACACGCCGCGACTAACGCGGTGGTTTAAGGCTAAGCGCGAGGACGTGGAGAGTTCCCGCAAGCCTCTAACCATAAGAGTGTTTGCCGAATCAGCCAAAGCGGGTAAATGGCTGTACGACTGAATAAGATATTTACTGCAAATAGCTCCCCCATGCGAGGAGAGTCAATCACGCCAGCCGACTCAGAATATCTGGAATTCCACTTTAGATGTCCTTACGTACCGGCGCTGTCGCTCCGGAACACTGGCATCAACCTAAACGATAAAACGCCTTGACCTTCCCCTTGCTGGAAGGTTTAACCTTTATCACAGTCAGCTCATCCACGTAATAAAGGAGTTTGTTATGTCACAAACCATCGACCTGACGCTCGATGGCCTCACCTGCGGCCACTGCGTCAAACGCGTAAAAGAGAGCCTGGAGCAGCGTCCTGACGTTGAGCTGGCGGAGGTCACCACGACCGAAGCCCACGTCACCGGTAGCGCCAGCGCTGAAGCGCTCATCGACACGATTCAGAAAGCCGGATACGGTGCGGAGCTCAGCCACCCAAAGGCTAAACCGCTGGCGGAATCAACACTCCCGTCGGAAGCACTGACAGCGGCCTCTCCTGCGCTTCCGGCAGCCCATGATAGCGATGACAGTCAACAGCTGCTGATCAACGGCATGAGCTGCGCCAGCTGCGTTTCCCGGGTACAGAAGGCGCTTGCCGCGGTACCGGGCGTCGCGCAGGCGCGGGTAAACCTGGCGGAACGCACTGCGCTGGTCATGGGCAGCGCGTCCGCCGCAGAATTAGTGCAGGCGGTGGAGAAGGCAGGCTACGGCGCCGAGGCTATCGAAGATGACCTGGAGCGCCGCGAGCGCCAGCAGGAAACCGCCATCGCCACCATGAAACGCTTCCGCTGGCAGGCGATCGTCGCCCTGCTGGTGGGCGTTCCGGTGATGGTGTGGGGAATGTTCGGTGACAACATGATGGTCACCGACGACAACCGCTCGCTGTGGCTGGCTATCGGGCTTGTCACCCTGGCGGTGATGGTCTTTGCCGGCGGCCACTTCTACCGCAGCGCCTGGAAAAGCCTGAGAAACGCCACCGCCACCATGGATACGCTGGTGGCGCTGGGCACCGGGGTCGCCTGGCTCTACTCGATGAGCGTCAACCTGTGGCCGCAGTGGTTCCCAATGGAAGCCCGCCACCTCTACTATGAAGCCAGCGCCATGATTATCGGCCTGATTAACCTCGGTCATATGCTGGAAGCCCGCGCCCGGCAGCGCTCTTCCCGGGCGCTGGAAAAGCTGCTCGATCTGACGCCGCCGTCAGCACGCGTAGTCACGCCCGAGGGCGAAAAAAGCGTACCCCTGGCCGACGTTATGCCCGGCATGACCCTGCGTCTGACCACCGGCGACCGGGTGCCGGTTGACGGCATCATCGCTCAGGGCGAGGCCTGGCTGGATGAAGCCATGCTGACCGGCGAACCGATCCCGCAGCAAAAAGGCAGCGGAGATCCCCTGCACGCCGGGACGGTTGTGCAGGACGGCAGCGTCCTGTTTACCGCCAGCGCCGTGGGCAGTCAGACCACGCTGGCGCGTATTATCCGCATGGTGCGCCAGGCGCAGAGCAGTAAGCCAGAAATCGGCCAGCTGGCGGATAAAATTTCCGCCGTCTTCGTCCCGACGGTGGTGGTTATTGCGCTGTTCAGCGCGGCAATCTGGTACTTCTTCGGTCCGGCGCCGCAAATCGTCTATACCCTGATCATCGCCACCACGGTGCTGATTATCGCCTGTCCCTGCGCTTTGGGCCTGGCTACGCCGATGTCGATTATTTCCGGCGTCGGGCGGGCGGCAGAGTACGGCGTGCTGGTGCGCGACGCCGATGCGCTGCAGCGCGCCAGCCAGCTGGATACCGTCGTATTCGATAAAACCGGGACCCTGACCGAAGGGAAACCGCAGGTTGTGGCGGTGAAAACCTTTACCGCTCTCGACAAGGC
>NZ_JAQGFU010000263.1:0-4957 GCF_030078455.1 Klebsiella sp. Ech2A
GTTAAAATCGCCTTTGAAGCGCGCAAATAGCCGGGGCGTTATTTGCGCGCTTCAAAGGCGATTTTAACCGCCATTCCTGCCAGAACCGTCGCCATCAGCCAGCGCTGAAAGCGCTGCCAGAGCGGGCGGCCGGTAAGAAACCGCGACACCTCGCCGGCCATCAGCACAATCAGCGCGTTGACCGCCACGCTGATAAATGCCTGGGTGAAGCCAAGCACCAGGGACTGGCTGAGAATGCTGCCGTGGCCGGGGGAGATAAACTGCGGTAAGAGCGACAGATACATAATGGCGATTTTAGGATTCGCCAGGTTGGTAATAAAGCCCATCAGAAAGAGCTTACGGCCGCTGTCTGCCGGCAGGTCGCGCACGGCAAAGAGCGAACGACCGCCCGGTTTTATCGCCTGCCAGGCCAGGTAGAGTAAGTAGACGACCCCGCTGATGCGCAAAATATCGTAGGCATAGGGCACCGCAAAAATCAGCGCGGTAATCCCCAGCGCCGCGCACAGCATATAAAAGACGAACCCCAGCGCCACGCCGCCTAATGAAATCAGGCCGGCGCGTTTGCCCTGGCAGATCGAGCGCGAGGTAAGGTAGATCATATTCGGCCCGGGGGTCAGCACCAGCCCCAGGGCAACAAATGCAAAGGTTATTAACGAACTCAATTCAGGCATAGCTTATCTCCGGTTGACAAAGTTATGCCCAGGCGCGCGGCGGTCGCGACCATGCTCCCCGACAGTATTCTGTCTCAAGGCGCCAGTTACATGGCCATGAATAGTAATAGCCTGTCGCTCACCGCTCAGCAACCCCTCAAATTTCACCGCTTATGCCCGGCTTCGCCTTGTGGATCATGCCGGTGTTGCCCGCCGCCGCTGATGCATAAGATTTTTCCTGGTGGACTGGCGTATTTATCGCCAAACGTGCCGCGACGATTTCCTAAACTAATACGTTAATACTATGGTTAGTAAGTCGCTTTTACGTATTTTGGCCCTTAACCACAAATATACTATGGATTTCTTTATCACCCGCTGTTAAAAGGATATAACTATTAATTCCGTAGATTTATTCAAGTATCGCTTATTGGAAGCAGTGTATATCGTAATGGCATTCACAAAAGTAAACGGAGCCTGATATGAGCACGTCTAACGATTCATCTAACAACGCATCCGCAGGGAAGTGTCCTTTTCATACCGCGGCGCCCACACAGAGCGCCGGCGGCGGCACAGCTAACCGAGACTGGTGGCCAAACCAGCTGCGTGTGGATCTGCTGAACCAGCACTCCAGCCGCTCGAATCCGCTGGGTGAAGAATTTAACTACCGGGAAGAGTTTAAAAAGCTCGATTACTCCGCGCTAAAAGCCGACCTGAGAGCCCTGCTAACCGACTCCCAGGAGTGGTGGCCGGCAGACTGGGGCAGCTATATTGGGCTGTTTATTCGTATGGCCTGGCACGGTGCCGGTACCTACCGTACCGTTGACGGGCGCGGCGGCAGCGGCCGCGGTCAGCAGCGTTTTGCCCCGCTGAACTCCTGGCCGGACAACGTCAGCCTGGATAAGGCCCGCCGCCTGCTGTGGCCGGTCAAACAAAAATATGGCCAGAAAATCTCCTGGGCCGACCTCTATATGCTGGCGGGTAACGTGGCGTTGGAAAATGCCGGTTTCCGTACCTTTGGCTTCGGCGCCGGACGTGAAGACGTGTGGGAACCGGACCTCGACGTTGACTGGGGTCATGAAAAAGCCTGGCTTGAGCACCGTCATCCGGAAAGCCTGGCGCAGCAGCCGCTGGGCGCCACCGAAATGGGCCTGATTTACGTCAACCCGGAAGGCCCGAACGCCAGCGGCGAGCCGCTCTCAGCGGCGTCGGCGATTCGCGCCACCTTTGGCAACATGGGGATGGACGATGAAGAGATCGTGGCCCTGATTGCCGGCGGCCATACGCTGGGTAAAACCCACGGCGCGGCGGTCACCAGCCACGTAGGCGCCGAGCCGGAAGCGGCCGGCATTGAGGCTCAGGGTCTCGGCTGGTCGAGCACCTACGGCAGCGGCGCCGGAGCGGACGCTATCACCTCTGGCCTTGAGGTTGTCTGGACCCAGACGCCGACCCAGTGGAGCAACTACTTCTTCGAAAACCTCTATAAATATGAGTGGGTACAGACCCGCAGCCCGGCCGGCGCCATTCAGTTTGAAGCCGCAGACGCGCCGGACCTGATCCCCGATCCGTTTGACCCGGAGAAAAAGCGTAAGCCAACGATGCTGGTTACCGACCTGACGCTGCGCTTCGACCCGGATTTCGATAAGATTTCCCGCCGCTTCCTCAACGATCCGCAGGCGTTTAACGAAGCCTTTGCCCGCGCCTGGTTCAAGCTGATTCACCGCGATATGGGGCCAAAATCCCGCTACCTCGGACCGGAAGTCCCGAAAGAAGATCTGATCTGGCAGGACCCGCTCCCGGCTGCTGTCCACAGCCCGAGCGAGGCGGATATCGCCACCCTGAAAATCGCCATTGCCGATGCGGGCCTGTCGGTGAGCGAACTGGTTTCCGTTGCCTGGGCTTCGGCTTCCACCTTCCGCGGCGGTGATAAGCGCGGCGGGGCCAACGGCGCGCGTCTGGCGCTGGCGCCGCAGAAAGACTGGCCGGTCAACGCCATCGCGGCGAAGGTTCTGCCTACCCTGCAGGCGATTCAAAAAGCCTCCGGGAAAGCATCGCTGGCCGATATTATCGTACTGGCAGGCTCGGTCGGCGTTGAGCAGGCCGCCGCCGCCGCAGGCGTATCGGTCACCGTACCGTTTGCGCCGGGCCGCGTGGACGCTCGTCAGGATCAGACCGATATCGAATCCGTCGCTTTACTGGAGCCGCTGGCGGATGGTTTCCGCAACTATCGCCGCATTGAAGGGGGCGTTTCTACCGAGACGCTGCTGCTGGACAAAGCCCAGCAGCTAACGCTGACCGCGCCGGAGCTTACCGTGCTGGTTGGGGGTTTACGCGTGCTGGGGGCCAACTTTGACGGCAGCCAGCACGGCGTCTTCACCGACCGCCGCGGCGTTCTCAGCAACGACTTCTTCGTCAATCTCCTGAGCATGGCGACCGTCTGGAAAGCCACCGACGAACGGGGTGAACTGTTTGAAGGCCGCGATCGTAAGAGCGGCGAGAGCCGGTTCACCGCCACCCGCGCCGACCTGGTGTTTGGTTCCAACTCGGTGCTGCGCGCGCTGGCAGAAGTTTACGCCAGCCAGGATGCGCAGCAGAAGCTGGTCACCGACTTCGTGGCGGCCTGGACCAAAGTGATGAACCTCGACCGTTTCGATCTGTAATCTCCCACCCCGGCAGGCTTCTCGCCCGCCGGGGCTTCTCTCTTCCCACCCTATTCTTTCCGCAGCTGCTGCAGCCGACTGTAGGTTCGCTGAATATCTTCCCGCTCAACTCCCGCGACCAGCTCGGGTAATCCGCATTCGCTCACCAGCACCAGCCGACACTGCTTCTCGTAGAGCACATCCACCAGGTTGATAAACCGCTGCTGCGCCGCCGGTCCCCCGTGACCTAAAGGCGGTACCGCGTCCAGCAGCCAGCATGAATGGCTTTCGCACAGCGTCAGGTAGTCCATCACCGACGTCGGGCCCTGGCACAGCTGGCTAAAGGTAAAATGTAAGAAAGCCGCCGGCGCGGAGGCCACCTCAAGGGTGCGATACCCGACCGAAAGCGTCAGCGCCCTGGCGACGGGCTCGGGTAAAGCATGCCGCCTGCGGGTATGGTCCGAAGGCTGGACCAGCAGCAGCCCCTGACAGAACGGGCTCTCCGCCGGCGCGTGACGCGTCCGGTAGTCCTCTTCGCCGTCGAGCGCGACCACCGTCATATGCTGTTGAATTAACGCAATCGAGGGCAAAAAGCGCGCATGGTATAGCGGATCTTCCAGCAGCCGTTCCGGGGGGTAGTTGGAGGTTGCCATCAGGACGACGCCGCGCTGAAACAGCTGCGCCAGCAGCGGCTTAACCAGCATCGCATCCGCCGGATCGTGAAGATGGAACTCGTCAAAACAGATCAGCCGGCAGCCGTCGGTCATCTGCGCGATAGCCTCCGGCAGCGACGGCGAAGTGGGCGCGTTCAGGCGCTGATGCAGTTCGCGAAAAAAAGAGTGGAAGTGCACCCGGCGCCTGGCCGCCAGCGGCAGGCCGGCAAAGAAGCTATCGACGAGCAGGCTTTTGCCGCGCCCGGTGCGCCCCCAGACGTAAAGACCTTTACCGGGAGCGGCGCTTTGCGCCAGCAGCCTCTGCCCCAGCGCATCAAGCTGCGCAACCAGCGCCTGCTGGTCGCGATCGAGGCTCAGAGCCAGCTCCCGGGCGCGCTGCGCCATCAGCGCGGTAAAACTAAAATCGCTCGTTCCTTGCGTCATTATTGTCTCTTTCCAGGGTCAGCGGAGGCGGTTCAACGACGGCAGTTTAGGCACAATTACCGCCGTTGACCACTCTGCGGTCTGCGCAAGCGCGTTAACCGCACCGGCGGCAAAAAAAAAGCGCCCGCTATGCCGGTTCGCCGCTGATTTCCGCCAGCAGCCAGCGCTCAAAATCCGCTAATGCGCTTTCGTTAATCCCCGTTTCAACCGGCTTGACCAGGCAGAAATTTTTGTTCAGCCGCGCGGAAACCGGCCAGGGAGCAACCAGCGCCCCGCTGCTGAGCTCGTTTTCGACGTACACCTGCGGCAGCAGCGCAACGCCAAGCCCGGCCTGCACGGCGGAGATGGCCATTTCATGCAGATCGTAGCGCACGCCCCGGGACGGATTGTCCAGCGCGATGCCGCTCTCCTCGGCGTAGCGCTGCCACGCATCCGGATTTTGCCGCCGGTGAATACGCGGCAGAGCGTTCAGCTGCTCGCCGCCGTCCCGCGCGGTCAGCAGCGAGGGATGGCACACCGGGACCAGCCTTTCCTGGAGCAGAAAGCGGATAGCCATTCGGGCCCACGCCGGTGG
>NZ_JAQGFU010000264.1:0-4808 GCF_030078455.1 Klebsiella sp. Ech2A
TTTGCCTGGCGGCAACAGCGCGGTGGTCCCACCTGACCCCATGCCGAACTCAGAAGTGAAACGCCGTAGCGCCGATGGTAGTGTGGGGTCTCCCCATGTGAGAGTAGGGAACTGCCAGGCATCAAATAAAACGAAAGGCTCAGTCGAAAGACTGGGCCTTTCGTTTTATCTGTTGTTTGTCGGTAAGCGCTCTCCTGAGTAGGACAAATTCGTCGGGAACGAATTTGCACAGCACGCCGTGCTGCCCGGAGGGTGCCGGGCAGGAAGCCCGGCATACAACTGCCAGGCATCAAACAAACAGAAAAACCTCATGCGAAAGCATGGGGTTTTTTTGTTTTCTGCGGTTTATGAAAAGCGGCCGGACGCCGTCCGGTTCGGGCGCTGGGCGCCGCGAACCGGGAATATCCGGCAGCCAGCGACCAAACCGAACAAGCCTTCCCCTGACATATACGGTAAACTAGTGCAGATTTTGCATCAGGAAGCCACTATGAATCACTCCCTTAAACCCTGGAATACCTTTGGCATCGATCGTACAGCCAAAGCAATTGTGCGCGCCGAAAATGAGCAACAGCTACTGTCTGCCTGGCAGGATGCCACCGCAGAGGAACAGCCGGTCTTAATCCTCGGGGAAGGAAGCAACGTGCTCTTTTTAAAGGATTATTCTGGTACGGTCATTATCAACCGCATCCTGGGGATTGAGGTTACAGAAACGCCTGAAGCCTGGCATCTACACGTTGGGGCAGGGGAGAACTGGCACCATCTGGTGCAGTTTACTTTAGATAAAGACATGCCGGGCCTGGAGAACCTTGCCTTGATCCCCGGCTGTGCTGGCTCTTCACCCATTCAAAATATTGGTGCTTATGGCGTCGAGCTCCAGCGTGTCTGCCTGTATGTTGACTGTATTGAGCTGGCAACCGGGCACAAACAGCGGCTTTCGGCCAACGAGTGCCGTTTTGGCTACCGGGATAGTATCTTCAAACATGAATATCAGGATCGCTATGCCATCGTGGCCGTTGGCCTCAGGTTGCCTAAAGTCTGGCAGCCGGTGCTGACCTATGGCGATTTGGCCCGTCTTGACCCAAATACCGTGACGCCTCGACAGGTATTTGATGCTGTTTGCCATATGCGAATGACCAAGCTTCCCGATCCCAAGGTAAATGGTAACGCCGGCAGCTTCTTTAAAAACCCGGTAATTAGCGCGGAGAAAGGGCATGAACTGCTGGCCGCTTTCCCAAATGCGCCTCACTATCCGCAGGCGGATGGCAGCATCAAGCTGGCCGCTGGCTGGCTTATCGATCAATGTCAGCTCAAAGGGAAAACTATCGGTGGTGCGGCGGTACATCGCCAGCAGGCGCTGGTATTAATCAATGACCACCATGCAACCAGTGACGATGTGATCGATCTTGCTCACTACGTCCGCCAGCGGGTTGGCGAGATGTTTAACGTCTGGCTGCAGCCCGAAGTCCGCTTTATTGGCGCAACCGGTGAAGTTAACGCTGAGGAGGCGATTGCATGAGGGACAACACCATTCCCCTGACCCTGATATCTATTCTGGCTGACGGCGAGTTTCATTCCGGCGAGCAGCTCGGCGAACGCCTGGGAATGAGCCGGGCTGCAATTAATAAGCATATTCAGACGCTGCGCGACTGGGGAGTTGATGTCTTTACCGTCCCAGGTAAAGGCTACAGCCTTCCGGAACCGGTTCAATTACTCAATGAAGAGCTGATTGCCGGACAGATCGATCAGGGGCGCGTCACCGTGCTGCCGGTGATTGATTCCACAAACCAGTATTTATTGGACAGGCTTAACGAGCTGCAGTCTGGCGATGCCTGCGTTGCGGAATATCAGCAGGCTGGGCGCGGTCGCCGCGGGCGCAAGTGGTTCTCACCCTTCGGTGCGAATCTCTATCTTTCCATCTACTGGCGACTGGAGCAGGGACCTGCCGCAGCGGTAGGCTTGAGCCTGGTGATTGGCATTGTTATTGCTGAGGTACTTCAGAGCCTCGGCGCCGATAAGGTTCGCGTCAAGTGGCCAAACGATCTGTACCTTCAGGACCGGAAGCTGTCCGGTATCCTGGTGGAGTTGACGGGAAAAACGGGCGATGCGGCGCAGATAGTAAGCGGGGCAGGGATCAACCTGGCGATGCGACGCGTGGAGACTGATGTTGTCAATCAGGGCTGGATTAGCCTGCAGGAAGCCGGAGTCTCTATCGATCGTAATGCGCTGGCCGCGCGCCTGATTAAAGAGCTACGAGCGGGACTGCAGCTGTTTGAACAGGAAGGGCTGGCTCCTTACCTGTCGCGCTGGGAAAAATTAGATAATTTCCTCAATCGCCCGGTTAAGCTTATTATCGGAGATAAAGAAATCTTCGGGATTTCCCGTGGCATCGATACTCAGGGAGCATTATTACTTGAGCAAGATGGGGTGATTAAACCATGGGTTGGCGGTGAAATATCGCTACGCAGCGCCGAATAAATAACAGGGAGCCGAGGCTCCCTTTTTTATTTCCGCAAGCGGACCTGGTCGACCGAATGGTTGGCACTCTTGGTCATTATCAGACTCGCTCTTTCGCGAGTTGGCAGGATGTTTTCTTTGAGATTCAGCAGGTTAATCTCATTCCATAGCGCGGTGGCTATATTGACGGCTTCATCTTTCGAGAGCTTTGCGTAATTATGGAAATACGAGTCAGGATCGGTAAATGCGCCTTCACGGAATTTTAGAAAACGATTGATATACCAGCTCCGCAGCATGTCTTCCGGCGCATCAACATATATAGAAAAATCAACGAAATCAGAAACAAATACATGATGCGGATCGTGCGGATAATCCATCCCGCTTTGTAAAACATTTAATCCTTCAAGAATTAAAATGTCCGGCTGGGAAACCGTCTTATCGCCATCGGGAATAACATCATAAATCAGGTGTGAATAGACCGGGGCCTTAGCGTTGGCGATGCCAGATTTCAGATCGGAGACGAACTTGACCAGGCGGTGCATATCATAAGACTGCGGGAAGCCCTTCTTCTTCATCAGGCCGCGTTCTTTCAATACGGCATTAGGATGCAGGAAGCCATCGGTGGTGATCAGTTCAACGTGCCGATGCTCTGGCCAGCGGCTAAGCAGCGCCTGCAGCACGCGCGCGGTTGTACTTTTACCTACCGCGACGCTACCGGCGATGCTGATGATATACGGAATACGCTGACCGTTGGTACCCAGAAACTGTTCCAGTACGGCCTGACGACGCAGGTTGGAACTGATATAGAAATTAAGCAAACGCGACAGCGGCAAATAAATTTCCGCGACTTCCTCCAGCGAAAGATCTTCGTTGATGCCTTTTAACCGCGTGATTTCTTCCTCTGTCAGCGTCATCGGAACGGAATCACGAAGTGCAGCCCATTGGTTGCGGTTAAATTGTAGATAAGGTGTCATTAACGTTTGCTCTTTTTTGCTCATAAGCATTTTCTTACCATCGCCAAATTAAAGACAGGCGCAGATGCTTCACATAAGTTAATCAGGACAATGGGCAGGAGGGTAACACCAGATTGCAGGGAATAATAAGAAAAAAACGCATTGAATGATGCTTTCTCACGCCAACATCACAAGAGTGAAATTTGTGAATAAAGGACGACAAAGCTGAGGCGGGGGGCAAACGGCGGCGGGCAGTAAACGCCGATGATGCAGTCAACGAGTCGCTCAGGCCACTCAGCTATCCATTATATAGCAGAGAGCAAAGCGACTTTATCGTGCCGGGGATGCGGCAAAATGCGTCCCTTGCCTATCCGCAGCGGGCTTTGGATGGAAATATTGCGAGAGGAATGGTGTTTTTTTGTTCTTCATCGATTGAAATTACACCGCTTTTTGGTGTTTGAGAGCAAAATATGAGCGATAGAACGATTTATGCAATTTTTTAGTTGCATGAATGCGCAGGGCTCCCTAAAATGCGCGCTACTTGATGCCGACTTAGCTCAGTAGGTAGAGCAACTGACTTGTAATCAGTAGGTCACCAGTTCGATTCCGGTAGTCGGCACCATCAAGTACCTGGTGGGGTTCCCGAGCGGCCAAAGGGAGCAGACTGTAAATCTGCCGTCATCGACTTCGAAGGTTCGAATCCTTCCCCCACCACCATCTTTCGGCAACGCTTTGCGGAGCCAGAGTTGATTGGTTAAGCTAATCAGCTCAAACAAAGAAAAGAGATAACTCTCTTTTTTTTGTTATAGAAAGAACTGGGTAGCCGAGTTTCAGGATGCGGGCATCGTATAATGGCTATTACCTCAGCCTTCCAAGCTGATGATGCGGGTTCGATTCCCGCTGCCCGCTCCAGACGTGCTGATATGGCTCAGTTGGTAGAGCGCACCCTTGGTAAGGGTGAGGTCCCCAGTTCGACTCTGGGTATCAGCACCACTTCTTTATCTCTCCTTCCCTGTTTCTCTCTATTCTATTGCATTCAACAAGTCGGGCATGTTGCCTGGTTGATGTGGTGATATCACCGATTTATCCGTGTCTTAGAGGGACAATCGATGTCTAAAGAAAAGTTTGAACGTACAAAACCGCACGTTAACGTCGGTACTATCGGCCACGTTGACCATGGTAAAACAACGCTGACTGCTGCAATCACTACCGTTCTGGCTAAAACCTACGGTGGTTCTGCGCGCGCATTCGACCAGATCGATAACGCACCGGAAGAAAAAGCTCGTGGTATCACCATCAACACTTCCCACGTTGAATATGACACCCCGACTCGCCACTACGCACACGTAGACTGCCCGGGCCACGCCGACTATGTTAAAAACATGATCACCGGTGCTGCTC
>NZ_JAQGFU010000265.1:0-4753 GCF_030078455.1 Klebsiella sp. Ech2A
ACGCTGATTGGCCGCCTGCTGCACGATACCCGCCAGATCTATGAAGATCAGCTCTCATCGCTGCACAACGATAGCAAGCGTCACGGAACCCAGGGCGAGAAGCTGGATCTGGCGCTGCTGGTGGATGGCCTGCAGGCGGAGCGCGAGCAGGGCATCACTATCGACGTGGCCTACCGCTATTTCTCTACCGAAAAGCGCAAGTTTATTATCGCCGACACCCCGGGGCACGAGCAGTACACCCGCAATATGGCGACCGGCGCCTCGACCTGCGATCTGGCGATCCTGCTGATTGACGCGCGTAAAGGCGTGCTGGATCAGACCCGTCGTCACAGCTTTATTTCGACGCTGCTGGGCATTAAACACCTGGTGGTGGCGGTGAATAAAATGGACCTCGTGGCGTTCAGCGAAGAGCGCTTTAATCAGATTCGCGAAGAGTATCTGACCTTTGCCGAACAGCTGCCTGGCGACCTCGATATTCGCTTCGTGCCGCTTTCCGCGCTGGAAGGGGACAACGTTGCCAGCCAGAGCGACAAGATGGCCTGGTACAGCGGCCCGACGCTGCTGGAAGTGCTGGAAACCGTTGAGATCCATCGCCAGGTCGAAAGCCAGCCGCTGCGTTTCCCGGTGCAGTTTGTTAACCGTCCAAACCTCGATTTCCGCGGCTTCTCCGGCACCGTAGCCTCCGGCACCGTGACGGTCGGCCAGCGTCTGAAGGTACTGCCGTCGGGCGTGGAATCCAGCGTGGCGCGCATCGTGACCTTCGACGGCGACCTGCTGGAAGCCGGCGCCGGGGAAGCGATCACCATCGTGCTGAAGGATGAGATTGATATCAGCCGCGGCGACCTGCTGGTCGATGCGCAGGTATCCCTGCCGGCCGTGCAGAGCGCCAGCATTGACGTGGTGTGGATGGCTGAACAGGCGCTCTCTCCGGGCCAGAGCTTTGATATCAAAATTGCCGGCAAGAAAACCCGCGCCCGCGTGGACGGCATTCGCTACCAGGTTGATATTAACAATCTGACCCAGCGGGAAGTGGAATCGCTGCCGCTTAACGGCATCGGCCTCGTGGATTTGACCTTTGACGAGCCGCTGGTGCTGGACAAATACCAGAACAACCCGGTGACCGGGGGGCTTATTTTTATCGACCGTCTGTCAAACGTGACCGTCGGCGCCGGCATGGTGCGTGAACCGCAGGAGCACGCTCAGGCGTCCGCTTCGTCGTTCAGCGCGTTCGAGCTGGAGCTTAACCAGCTTATTCGGAAGCATTTCCCGCACTGGGACGCTCGCGATCTGCTGGGAGGCAAGTAATGGCGCAGCATGACGAAAACGTCGTCTGGCACGCCCATCCGGTCACTCAGCAGCAGCGCGAGCAGCGCCACGGCCATCGCGGCGTGGTGCTGTGGTTTACCGGGCTCTCCGGCTCCGGTAAATCGACCGTTGCCGGCGCGCTGGAGGAGGCGCTCCAGCAGGCCGGCGTCAGCACCTATCTGCTGGACGGCGATAACGTTCGCCACGGCCTGTGTAGCGATCTGGGCTTTAGCGACGACGATCGCAAAGAGAACATCCGCCGCGTGGGTGAAGTGGCTAAGCTGATGGTTGAGGCCGGGCTGGTGGTCCTGACGGCCTTTATCTCCCCGCACCGTGCCGAACGGCAGACGGTGCGCGAGCGGCTGGGGGAAGGGCGCTTTATCGAAGTGTTCGTCGATACGCCGCTGGCCATCTGCGAGGCGCGAGATCCGAAAGGGCTGTACAAGAAGGCGCGCGCCGGCGAATTACGCAATTTCACCGGGATTGACTCCGTGTATGAAGCGCCGGAAAAGGCGGAAATTCATCTGGATGGTGAACAATTGGTAACAAATTTGGTGCACCAACTATTAGACCTGCTCAGACAGCGAGATATTATCAGATCCTGAAACGGTGGCGGCACTGAGATACTGGTCGCCCGGTGAACAGGATTTGATATGCGTAATACCCAGAACCTCAGTATGATTCGTTCAGAACCACCTCCGGTGGCGAATGACGAGACCACCTGGTCTTTGTCAGGCGCCGCCGTGGGATTTATCTCGTGGCTGCTGGCGCTGGGTATTCCCTTCCTCATCTATGGCAGCAACACGCTGTTTTTCCTTCTCTACACCTGGCCGTTCTTCCTCGCACTGATGCCGGTCGCCGTGGTGGTCGGTATTGCGCTGCATTCGCTGTTGAATGGTAAACTCCTCTATAGTTCCTGCGCGACGATTTTGACTATCGGCCTGATGTTCGGCCTGCTGTTCCTCTGGCTGCTGGGATAGTCCTTTTGGCGTATGAATCAAGCCTGGGTATCGACGACAAAAATGTGGTACAGTCCCCGCGTTACGCGGCATCGTCCGCGCGTCCGCGGTCCGCGCGTCCGCGCGTCGGAGTAGAATGCTCGGGCGAGTTATCGGATGATGATGCCGTTTTTCAGGGGGCAGGATGGGTAAATTAACGCTGCTATTATTGGCTTTGCTGGTCTGGCTACAGTACTCGCTGTGGTTCGGTAAAAATGGTCTGCATGACTATAGTCGGGTTAATGACGATGTCTCCGCTCAGCAGGACACTAACGGTAAACTAAAAGCGCGCAACGATCAGCTGTTTGCGGAAATCGACGACCTCAACGGCGGTCAGGAAGCGATCGAAGAACGCGCGCGCAACGAGCTAAGTATGACCCGCCCGGGTGAAACGTTTTATCGTCTGGTCCCGGATGCGTCTAAGCGCAATCAGGGTTCGGCGCAGAATAATCGATAAATAAGCCCAGGATTACGACATGGCAGCCACTTTTCCGGGCGTTTGCGCCGTGGTGCCGGCGGCCGGTTTTGGCCGTCGTATGCAAACGGAATGCCCGAAACAATATCTCTCAATCGGTAACAAAACGATTCTCGAACACGCGGTCGCCGCGCTGCTGACCAACGCCTGCGTCGAGCGCGTGGTGATTGCCGTCAGCCCCGGCGATGTCCGCTTTAGCCAGCTGCCGCTGGCCTCCCACCCGCAGATTACCGTTGTTGACGGCGGCAGCGAACGCGCCGACTCCGTGCTTGCCGGCCTGCAGGCGCTGCCCGATGCGCAGTGGGTGCTGGTGCATGACGCCGCGCGCCCGTGCCTGCATCAGGACGATCTCACCCGCCTGCTGGCGCTGCGCGAAACCAGCCGCGTTGGCGGCATCCTGGCGGCACCGGTCCGCGATACCATGAAGCGGGCTGAACCCGGCAAGGTCGCCATTGCCCATACCGTCGATCGCAACGACCTGTGGCATGCGCTGACGCCGCAGTTTTTCCCGCGTGAATTACTCTTTAACTGCCTGACGCGTGCGCTCAACGAAGGCGCAACCATCACCGACGAAGCGTCGGCGCTGGAGTACTGCGGCTTCCATCCCGAACTGGTAGCCGGACGCGCTGATAATATTAAAGTGACGCGCCCGGAAGACCTGGCGCTGGCAGAATTTTACCTTACCCGTTCCCGACACCAGGAGAAGGCTTAATGCGAATTGGACATGGTTTTGACGTACACGCTTTTGGCGGTGAAGGCCCAATCATTATTGGCGGGGTGCGCGTTCCTTACGAGAAGGGGCTGCTGGCCCACTCCGATGGCGACGTTGCGCTGCATGCGCTAACCGATGCCCTGCTGGGCGCGGCGGCGCTGGGGGACATCGGTAAGCTGTTCCCGGACACCGATCCGGCCTTCAAAGGCGCCGACAGCCGCGCGCTGCTGCGCGAAGCCTGGCGCCGGATTCAGGCGAAAGGCTATATCCTCGGCAACGTTGACGTCACCATCATTGCCCAGGCGCCGAAAATGCTGCCGCATATTCCGCAGATGCGCGTTTTCATCGCCGAAGATCTTGGCTGCCATATGGACGACGTCAACGTGAAGGCGACGACCACCGAAAAGCTCGGCTTTACCGGGCGCGGCGAAGGCATTGCCTGTGAAGCGGTGGCGCTGCTGCGTAAGGCGGCGCAATGATCGCCTTCAACGAACTCACTTGGCTGCACGGAAAACCGCAGGGGCAGGGGCTGCTGAAAGCCAGCCCGGAAGACTTCGTGGTGGTAGAAGACCTCGGCTTTGAGCCCGATGGCGAAGGCGAGCACGTGCTGGTGCGGATCCTCAAAAAGGAGTGCAACACGCGCTTCGTCGCGGACGCGCTGGCAAAATTCCTTAAAATACATGCCCGGGAGGTCAGCTTTGCCGGGCAGAAGGATAAGCACGCGGTAACCGAACAGTGGCTCTGCGCCCGGGTGCCGGGTAAAGAGATGCCCGACCTCAGCAAGTTTCAGCTCGAAGGCTGCCAGGTGCTGGAGTACGCGCGCCACAAGCGCAAGCTGCGCCTTGGGGCGCTGAAGGGCAATCAGTTCACCCTGATCCTGCGCGAAGTCAGCCACCGCGATGATGTCGAGCAGCGCCTGCAGGCCATCGCTGCCGGCGGCGTGCCGAACTATTTTGGCGCTCAGCGCTTTGGGATTGGCGGCAGCAACCTGCTGGGCGCGCTGCGCTGGGCGGAGAGCGGAGCCCCGGTGCGCGATCGAAATAAACGCAGTTTTTGGCTCTCGGCGGCGCGTAGCGGCTTGTTTAATCAGCAGGTCAGTATTAGATTAAAAAAAACAGAATTTAATCAGGTTGTTGATGGCGATGCGCTACAATTAGCGGGGCGCGGCAGCTGGTTTGTCGCTGCGCCTGAAGAGCTGGCGGAACTGCAGGGGCGGGTTGGTAACCGCGAGCTGCTGATTACCGCTGCGCTGCCGGGTAGCGG
>NZ_JAQGFU010000266.1:0-4724 GCF_030078455.1 Klebsiella sp. Ech2A
CCGTTACCGGCACCGCCATTTTGCTGGTGGACTACACCTCGATGGCGGGGGTAATTGGCGGCGGCGGCCTCGGCGACCTGGCGATCCGCTTCGGCTATCAGCGCTTTCAGACCGACGTCATGGTGGTTACCGTGCTGCTGCTGATTGCCCTGGTGCAGATATTACAAATGAGCGGCGACCGCCTCGTGCGGTCAATAAGCCGTAAATAAAGGATGCCCGCCCTCTTCCGGCTGCCGCAGCCGGTTGACGGGCATCCGTTGCGCAAACATTAAAGGAAAAGATGATGAAAAAAACGCTTATCGCCGCCGGGCTGCTGGCCCTGTTCTCTTTCTCGGCCGCCGCCAGTGAAACTCTGACCGTCGGCGCCACGCCGGTGCCGCACGCCGAGATCCTCGAATTCGTCAAACCGGCGCTGGCGAAAGAAGGGGTCGATTTAAAAATCAAAGTCTTCAACGATTTTATTCAGCCTAATCAGCAGCTGGCGGAAAAGAACCTCGACGCCAACTACTACCAGTACCGGCCGTTCCTCGATAACTACAATCAGACCCGGCACACCCATCTGCTGCCGGTGGTGGGCGTCCATATCGAACCGTTTGGCGCCTACTCCAGCAAATACCAATCGATTAAAGAGGTACCGGACGGCGCCACCATCGCCATCCCCAACGATCCGGTCAATACCGGCCGCGCGCTGGTGATGCTCAGCAACGCGGGGCTCATCACCCTGAAAAATCCGCAGGACCCGCAGTCGGCCACCCGGGATATCGTCAGCAACCCGCACCGTTTTAAAATCCGCGAGCTGGAGGGGGCGATGCTGGCGCGGGCAGTGAATCAGGTCGACCTGGCGTTTATCTTCGCCAACTACGCCCTGGAGGCCGGAATTGATACCGACAAGGCGCTGCTGGTGGAAAAAGGCAGCGATCTGTACGTCGAGTACCTGGTGGCCCGCCCCGACAACATCAACGATCCTGGGATCCAGAAGCTGGCGAAGGCCCTGCACTCCGAGGCGGTGCGCAACTTCATCCTCACCCGCTATAAGGGCAAAATTCTGCCCGGCTTCTAAGCGCTGAAATCGACCCGGCAGCGCCACCGCTGCCGCCATTTGCTGGCTAACGGAGGAGAATACCGTGACCAACGCGCCCACCGCGGCACCGCATATTGAGCTAACCCACATCGGCAAAGCCTACCCCAACGGCGTTCGGGCGCTGCAGGATATCAACCTGACGATTCACCAGGGCGAAATCTTCGGCATTATCGGGCGCAGCGGCGCCGGGAAATCCACCCTGCTGCGCCTGTTTAACCGCCTGGAGAGCGCCGACAGCGGCGAAATCATTATTCACGGCGAGCCGACCCGCCGCTATGCCCCCGCCCAGCTGCGGGATCTGCGCCGCCGGGTGGCGATGATCTTTCAGCATTTCAATTTGATGTCGACGAAGACGGTGGCGCAGAACGTCGAGCTGCCGCTCAAAATGGCCGGGGTTCCCCGGGACGAAAGACGGCGGCGGGTCGACGAAATGCTTGAGCTGGTGGGCCTTAGCGCCCTGCGCGACAGCTGGCCGTCGCGGCTCTCCGGCGGGCAGAAGCAGCGCACCGGTATCGCCCGCGCGCTGGTCACCCAGCCGGAGATCCTGCTGTGCGATGAGGCGACCTCGGCGCTCGACCCGGAGAATACCTACGCCGTGCTGGCGCTGCTGAGAGAGATAAACCAGCGCCTCGGCCTGACCATTATCCTTATCACCCACGAGATGGACGTGATTCGTACGCTGTGCGACCGGGTGGCGGTGCTCGAACAGGGCAAAATTATTGAACAGGGCGAGGTGTGGCAGATTTTTGGCAATCCGCAGCACGAGGTCACCCGCAGCATGACCGGGACGCTGCACCACGCGCGCCCCGGCGAGCCGGAGGCGCTGGCCGCCGGTCGCCAGGTGGTGACGCTCCACTTTGACGGCAGCAGCGGGCGGGAGCCCAATTTACAGCAGATCGCCGGCCTGCTCGGGGCCCAGGCCAGCCTGCTCTCCAGCAGCTGCGAGCATATCCAGGGGCGAACCATCGGCCAGATCCGGGTTCGCCTGGCGCAGCCGCTGGACCTCGCCGCGCTGCGCCAGCACGGCTGGGTAGCGGACCGCTTCACCCTCGGCACGGAGGTGATAGCGTAAATCACTATGCCTTAGCGAAAATCCGGCATTTTAATTCTGTATTATTGCTAATTCCAATTCGCTATAAATCATAGCTTTTCGGTGTTAGACAGCCGGAGGTGCGGCTCTTATCTTTCGTCATGAATTGTAAATTTCAGCGCAATTATTTGATGAGGGAGCACTTTTGTCCAGATTACTGCCCGGATTAAAAACCAAACGTTCGCGATTTTCTCTGGCTCTGAAAATCGCGCTCCTTGGCGGCGCGGTGGCATTTTCTTCTGTCGCCAGCGCGGACGATATTTTACAGGAAGGGATCACCCCGGCCACCGATGCCAGCCAGATCCCGGCCTCGGCGAAGCTGCGTAAAGACACCGTGGTCGCCGGCATCTCCGAGCCGCAGGGCATCTTTAACCCCTACTTCTTCGTTAACGGCTGGGACGAAAACGTCACCAACGTCATCTTTTCGCGGCTGATTGACTGGGACAGCCACGGTAACCTGGTCCCCGGGCTGGCCGAAAGCTGGACCGTCAGCGCCGATAACAAGGTTTACACCATCAGGCTGCGCCCCAATCTGACCTTCAGCGACGGCTCGCCGCTCACCGCCGAAGACGTGGCCTTTACGCTCACCGTGCTGCTGGATCCCAAATACGACGGCGATACCGACATCACGCTCGCCAATATTACCGGCGGCGCTGAATACAAGGCCGGCACGGCAGACAGCGTGAGCGGCCTGAAGGTGATCGACCCGCTGACGCTGCAGGTGACCACCAGCGAACCGGGCGCCACCACGCTTGCCAAAATCGGCGGCCCGGTGCTCTCCAAAGCTTACTACGGCAAGGGATATCAGCGCGGACAGCTCGACTATCTGCGCTCGCTGCACGGCAAGCCGCTGGGCAACGGCCCCTACGTCTACGACAAGTATCTCCCGGGCCAGGAGATCCGCTTCCACGCCAACAGCCATTACTACCGCGGCACGCCGCCGACGCCGCGCTTTATCTACCGCGTCACCAATCCGTCCACCAACTTCCAGCTGTTCCAGACCGGCGAGACCGATTACGACGCCTTTACCTCACGCCCGGACGATATCGAACAGCTGAAAATGCTCGGCTTCGCCAACATCAACCTCTACGGCTCCAGCGACTACAGCCAGGTTGAATTCAACGTACGCCGCCCGGCGCTGCAGGATGTCAAAGTGCGCCAGGCGCTGATTTACGGCCTCGACCGGCAGAAGCTGATCGACGTGGTGTATCAGGGCTACGGCAAGGTGGCCATTGAGCCTATCGCCCCGATCTCCTGGGCCTACAACGCTGAGGGCGTCAATCCGTATCAATACGATCCGGCGCAGGCCAGGAAGCTGCTGGATGAGGCGGGCTGGAAGCCCGGTCCGGACGGCATCCGGGTGAAAGACGGCAGGCGCCTCGAGCTGACGCTGCTGGTTAGCAAGAAGGTGCTCAACGATGCGCTGATCCCCATCGCCAAAGAGAACTGGCAGCAGATTGGCGTCCTGCTGAAGCCGCAGGTGGTGGACTTCAACGCCCTGATGGCCCAGCGCAAATCCGGTAACTACGATCTGGCCTCCTTCAGCACCAGCACGCTGAACGATCCGCACGACGGGGTGTGGGACTTCTACAGCAGCGAGGCGAAAGAGTCGGGCTATCACAATCCGCAGGTCGATAAGCTGATTAGCGAGGGCAATTCGGTGCTCGACGTGAACCAGCGCAAGCCGATTTACCACCAGCTGTACAAAGTGCTGGCGGAAGACCCGCCGGTTATCTTCCTCGGCTATCGCGAGATCCTCTCCGCCAGCAGCGCCAGGGTCAGCGGCTTTAAGCCGGATATCTATAACGGTCTGACCGGCAGCCTGCCGGACGTCAAAATCGCCAGGTAAATATCGTCCCCGCCGGGGTTTACCGGCGGGGAACGTGAGAATGTTATGAGAAATTTTATCCTCAGACGGCTGCTGCAGACCCTGCCGATGCTGCTGCTGGCCTCCCTGATCATCTTTATGCTGTTCGCCAAAACCCCGGGCGACTTTATCGACGGTAACATCAACCTTACCGCCGCCCGCGCCGCCGAGCTGAAGGCGATCTACGGCCTTGACCAGCCCCTGTTCACCCGCTACCTGCACTGGCTGGGCCAGCTGCTGCGCGGCGACCTGGGCTTCTCGCTGCAGTACCAGATCCCGGTCAGCCAACTGCTCAACCAGTACGTCTGGAACTCCTTTCTGCTGGCCAGCGTCGCGCTGGTTTTCTACTGGGGCATCGGCCTGACGGTGGGCATCGTTTCCGCCATGAAGCCCAACTCGCTGTTCGACCACCTGGTCAGCATCGCCGTCTTCGCCGCCATGTCCTTCCCGACCTTTTTCCTCTGCCTGCTGCTGATTAAGTGGTTCGCCGTCGATCTGCACTGGCTGCCGCCGGGCGGTATGACCAACACCGGCAGCGACGATCGCGGCTGGGCCTATCTCCTGCAGGTGGCGGCGCATCTGGCGCTGCCGGTGCTGGCGCTGGTGATGCTGCAGGCCGGTAGCCTGACGCGCTACTTTCGCGCCAGCATGCTTGAGGTGGGGAAAATGGATTTTATCCGCACCGC
>NZ_JAQGFU010000267.1:0-4716 GCF_030078455.1 Klebsiella sp. Ech2A
GGGTATAAAATCCCCAGCACTCCGACGAGGCCAATGGCGGCGGCGGTAAAAATAGAGACCACGCGGATATTATTGCGGGTATTGGCCTGTTGCCTGGCGGCATCCTGCTGACTCATAACGACTCCAGAGTAAAAATTATCTTTGTTATTTGCTTCCCGTCGCGCGTTTAAGCGCAATGCGAGCGGTAATACGCAGCCTTATCAGGCGCCAGAACACCCATATCAGCGTGCCGGCGGAAATCATCGCCGTCAGCAGATAGGTGTCATTGTAGGCAAGAATATTGGCCTGCAGCGTTGAGGCGTTCTGCAGGAGCGTGCTGGCCTGAACGTTCAGCAGCGCGCTGTCGCCAATCTGGCTTTGATACATCTGGCTGTATTGCTGAAGGCGCTCGGCAATCAGCGGATTCAGCGTGGTTATCTGGTCGGCGAGCTGGCTGGAGTGAAACTTTTCCCGCCAGGTCTGAAAGGTGCCGAGGATCGCCGACCCCAGCAGGCCGCCGATATTCTGGCTCATGCCAAATAGAACCGAAAAGCTCACCAGGTTGCGCTGGTCGGCAATGACTCCACCGATCCCGGCCAACATCGCCGGCGCCAGGAAGAAGGCGCTGCCGAAGCCGAGCAGGAACTGGCTGAACATCAGCTGCTCGGGACGCGTCAGGATGGTCGACTGGCTGTCGAGCAGCGAGGCTACCATGATCAGCGCCAGCGCGGTGGCGGTGGGCCAGTAGAGCCGCTGCGGGTTCAGCGTCAGGCAGCTGGCGATAATTCCGCAGAGGATCCCGGCGAAAATCGACCACGCCAGCTGGGTCATCTGCTCGTTCTGGAGCCCGACGTACTGCAGCCAGCCGATAACTCCGGTGTTCTGCTCCGCCAGCACGATCCGCATCAGCAGCATAATTAACCCCAGGCGCAGGATACTGCCGCTGGAGAGCCAGTGGGTGTTGAGCAGCGGGTTGCTGCGGTTGTGCTCGAAGGCGATGGCCGAGACAATCAGCACCACCGCACCCGCCAGCGCCCAGCCGATCCACGGGGCCTCAAACCACCAGTCAAGACGGCCCAGCGAGAGGACGGCGCAGACCAGCGCCATGCCCGGGGCCAGCAGAATAAAGGTAATGAAGTCCTTTTTCTCGAACACCTTCTTCCGATCGCTGGGGCGCAGCTTGAGCACCATCACGCAGGCGAGTGAGACCAGCGCCAGCCCCAGTTCAAAAAAGTAGAGGCCGCGCCATTCGTCAAGCTGCAGCAGCTCCGTGGAGAAGAGGCGGGCGAGGGGGATCGCCAGCGACGAGCCGGTGATCCCGATGGTCAGCGCCTTCAGGCGGTGGCGGGCGGGCCACGCCTGCACCTGATAATAGATGCCCAGCGAGCTGAGCGCCGCAGCCACCATGCCGTGCGCGGCGCGAACCATCATGGCCGAGCTGAGATCGTTGACGAAGAGGTGGAAAAAGGTCACCAGCACGTACAGCACCAGGAAGCCTTCGGTAAAGGCGCGCAGGCCGAACTGCTGGCGAAATTTTACCAGCAGCAGATTGATTGAGACGTTGGTCATAACGTAGACCGCCGGCAGCCAGGCGATCTCCGTTGACCAGGCGGCGAAGGTTCCCTGCAGGTTCTGCAGGTTGGCGGTGACCACCGCGTTGCCCAGTGCGCCGGTCAGGCAGACCAGCAGCCCGACGATGCCGTAGGCGATACGCTTTGGCGTAGAGTGAATCGGCGTCGACGGCGAACCGAGGATCGCCGGCTTTTCATGCGGCGCCCAGTCGTGGGGCACGTAGGGGTTTTCAGAACGGCGAGGCATTACTTTTTCTCCACCTCGCGCAGCAGTTTTTCCAGCACCAGGTGGGTTTGCTGCCGCTCCTCGGGGCTAATGGCGCTTAGGATCTCTTCGCGTAAATCATCGGCCACCGTTTTGACCTGCAGATAGAGTTCAAGGCCTTTGTCGGTGGCAACCAGCAGGCGCTTGCGCCGGTCGCTGTCGGTTTTTACGCGCTCCACCAGCGCCAGGTCCACCAGCCGGTTGATCAGCGGGACGATGGTGGCGCTCTCTACGCCCAGCTCCTGGGCCAGCTCGCTTTGCGATAGCGGCTGCTCGTTGCGGGCAATCGCCGAGACCGCGACCCAGCTGGCCTGGCTCATGCCGAGGTCCTTGAGCCGGCGGTTGACCGCCAGCCGCCAGTGATGGGCGGTGAGGTAGAGTAAATGGGAAAAGGTGAGCTGTCGGTTATCCATAATCTTCCGCAAAGTCATTAGAGCTCTAATGAGTTTATGCCCGACGGATTGGCGAATTCAAGGATAAATAGAAAAATTGTTAATGGGCTGTACGTAAAATGTACGGAGCGGCGGTGAAAGGACAAAAAAAGCCCGGGCCAGGGCCCGGGCTGTCGTGGCGATCGTCGTTGAGCCTTAGCCCGGATAGATCCCGCGATCTTTACGCGCCATCAGAATACGCTCACAGGCAACGATGTAGGCCGCGGTACGCAGAGAACACTCCTTCTCGGAGGCTTTCTCGCAGACGTGGACGATCGCATCGGTCATGATGCGGTCCATTTTGGCGTTGATCTCCTCCTCGCTCCAGAAGAAACTCGCCATATCCTGCACCCACTCGAAGTAGCTGACGGTCACGCCGCCGGCGTTACAGATAACGTCCGGCACCACGATCACGCCGCGCTCGGCCAGCACGTCATCGGCCTCAGGGTAGGTCGGGCCGTTCGCGCCTTCCAGCACCAGCTTGCAGCTGATTTTTTCCGCGCGCTCGCGGGTGATCTGACCCTCCAGCGCCGCCGGGATCAGAATATCCATCGGCGTGGTCCAGAAGGCTTCTTTATCGATTTCACGGGCGCCAGGGAAGCCGGCAATCTGCTTCTTCTCCGCCTGCCATGCGGTCAGGGCGGCCATATCAATCCCGCCCTCGTTGAACAGCGTCGCGGTGTGGTCCTGAATCACCACCACCCGAGCGCCAACTTCGGAGAACAGGCGGGCCGCTTCGCTACCCACGTTACCAAAGCCCTGCAGCGCAACTTTCGCGCCCTCAATTTCAATTCCGAAGCGGCCAGCCACTTCGCGACCGGTGATAAACACGCCGCGGCCGGTGGCCTTTTCGCGACCGAGAGAACCGCCGAGGTGGATTGGCTTACCGGTGACCACGCCGGTGATGGTGGTGCCGTGGTTCATGGAGTAGGTATCCATCATCCACGCCATCACTTTGCCGTTGGTACCGACGTCCGGCGCCGGGATATCCTTTTGCGGACCGATGATAAGGCCGATTTCGCTGGTGTAGCGGCGGGTCAGACGCTCCAGCTCGCCTTCCGACAGGCTGAACGGGTCAACGCGAACGCCGCCTTTCGCGCCGCCGTAAGGAATATTGACCGCCGCGCACTTAATGGTCATCCAGGCAGAAAGCGCCATCACCTCGTTGAGGTCAACGTCCGGATGGTAGCGAACACCACCTTTACCCGGGCCACGCGAAAGATTGTGCTGTACGCGATAACCTTCAAAATGGCGGATGGTGCCGTCATCCATCTGCACCGGGATATCGACGATCAGCGCGCGCTTCGGGTGACGCAGGGTTTCCACCCAGTAGGCGAGATCGCCCAGATAAGGCGCTACGCGGTCGATCTGGCGCAGATAGGTGGTCCATGGAGATGCACTACTTTCAGATGCGTAAGATAACTTTTCCATAAGAGTCCTGTTCTCAATGTTATTTATATCGTGTGAAACCGTGGAATAGGTACAGCAGTAAACTCTGTGTGAAGAATAATATCACCAATTTTATAAAGCAGTATTTGACGGCCATGGCGAATTTTAAATTTTTGTTAGAAATTTTATTTTTTAAGTGAATAACTAAGCACTGGAAAGCCACCTCATGCAATGCATTTATATGCATATTTTATGCAAATTAGTGAATATAAAAATAAATTATCCATATTTTTCATTATCTTGATGATCTTCAAAAAGTGAATAAATGCCGTGATGCCGTATTGACTTTACGGCACAACAGGCCCCAGCATGAGAGCACGCAATACACAAGGTGTTAACCGTGACTTAACAATTACCCCTGCGTTGATAAGGGCTTTATTTCCTGCGCTGAATTTCACCGCCGCGCAACGGATTCGCTCGCAATAAAAACGGCGGCCGGGAATTGTTAATTTCAAATATCCACGACTGACAAATTTAATTATTGTCAACCATTGTTCCGGAGAAGTGTTATGTCAGGCAGTATTACTCGTGAAGATTTTGATTCTTATATGGTTCCCTGCTTCGCTCCGGCCCCGTTTATTCCGCTGAAAGCGGCGGGTTCGCGAGTATGGGATCGGCAGGGTAAAGAGTATATCGACCTCGCGGGCGGTATCGCCGTTAACTCTCTTGGGCACTGCAACCCGGCGCTGGTGGAGGCGCTAAAGGCGCAGCTCGACAGCCTGTGGCATATCGGCAACGGCTATACCAACGAGCCGGTGCTGCAGCTGGCTAAAACGCTGGTTAACGCCACCTTTGCCGATAAGGTTTTCTTCTGCAACTCCGGGGCGGAGGCCAACGAAGCGGCGCTGAAGCTGGCGCGCAAATATGCGCACGACGAGTTCGGCGCCGATAAAAGCGAAATCATTGCCTTCAACAACGCCTTCCACGGCCGCACGCTGTTTACCGTTTCCGTTGGGGGACAGCCGAAGTACTCCTGCGATTACGCGCCGCTGCCGCCGGATATTACCCATCTGCCGTATAA
>NZ_JAQGFU010000268.1:0-4604 GCF_030078455.1 Klebsiella sp. Ech2A
GGATTTGCCGCAGGCGCTGCGCCCGGAGACCTTTGATCATTACATGGCGGATATGGAGCGCCTTGTCAGCCGCTATCACTGCCCGGAGCCGACGTCGTTGCGCCGTGTGGTGATGGCACCGACCACGCTGCTGCATTCGGCGCCTGGCCCGCAGCTGCGCGAAATGGCGAAACTGGCACGAAATTTAGGTATCCGGCTGCACAGCCACCTGTCTGAAACGGTGGATTATCTCGATGCAGCGCGCGCCAGATTTAATATGACCCCGGTGCAGTTTTGCGCTGAGCACGACTGGCTGGGGAATGACGTGTGGTTTGCGCATCTGGTGAAACTGTTGCCGCAGGAGATAGCGATGCTGGGGCAGACGCGTACCGGAATTGCACACTGTCCTCAAAGTAATGGACGGCTGGGCAGCGGCATTGCGGATTTGCTGGCGCTGGAACAGGCGGGTGTCCCCGTCTCTCTGGGCGTTGACGGCGCAGCCTCGAACGAAGCCGCCGATATGCAAAGTGAGGCGCACGCCGCCTGGCTTTTGCAGCGCGCCAGAAAAGGCATGCAGGCGAAGCCGCGTTATGACGGCGGAAGCTTTGAGGGCGGCGGCGATGCGGCAACGATTGAAGACGTTGTGCGATGGGGTAGCGCCGGTGGCGCACAGATCCTTGGCCTGCAAAAAAGCGGCACCGTGCAGGTGGGCATGCTGGCTGATATCGCGATTTACCGGCTGGACGACCCCCGCTATTTCGGCCTGCACGACATGGCGATTGGCCCGGTGGCTTGCGGTGGGCGGGCTTCGCTCAGGGCGCTGATGATCAATGGCCGCGTTATCGTCGAAAACGATGTGATCCCGGGCCTCGATCTGCATGCAATGCGCCATCAGGCAATATCGGCAGTGCGCACTCTGCAACAGCGCGCAGTAGGCTAACTCTTTTGATTAAGAAGGATAAAAACAGTGGCGCAATCAATTCAAACGCAAAGCTATGCATTACAGGAACTGGAAAAAGAGGCGACGATGGGCGCGATGGGCGAAGAGACTTTTTCCCGTGAGGTTCGCTGTATTGATCTGTCGGATTTCGCAAATCGTAAAGACGAGATTGCCGACGAACTGTGGCGGGCAGCGGTGGAGATCGGCTTCTTTCAAGTGAGTCATCACGGCATCGCGCTGGACGATATCCGGCAGGCATTCAGCATGACGGAAGACTTCTTCGCGCTGCCGGGGGAGATCAAAGCCCGCTACCCGCTGTCGCGCAACGCTGGTTGGGAAAATAAATCCCAGGTGCGCCCGTCGACCCAAACGCCGGATCAGAAAGAATCCTATCAGATTACCCGTCCGCTGATGGACCCGCTATGGCCCGCTGAGCATGAACTACCCGCGTTTAAACGCACGATGCTGAATTTCGAATCGCAATGCTGGCAACTGGGTATGAAGCTGCTTTCATGTTTTGCCCTCCGGTTAGGGTTTCCTGAGCACTTTTTCGAAAAGGCGCACGATCCGCAGCAGAAAAGCTATCAGAGTACGCTGCGCATGCTGCACTACTATGCCACCGTGCAGTCGGAGCAGGGGATGTGGCGCGCCGGGGCGCATACGGATTTTGACTGTCTGACGCTGCTTTTCCAGCGTCCCGGTCAGGGAGGATTACAGGTTTGCCCGGGCAAAGATCGCGAAAGCCAGCAGTGGACCAGCATCGAACCGCGTGAGGACGTGATCACCTGTAATATTGGCGACATGCTGATGCGCTGGAGCGACGACCGGCTGCCGTCAAATTTCCATCGGGTGAGAAACCCGCTGCCCGGAGAGTATCAGGGAGAACGCTACAGCCTGGCGTTTTTCTGTCAGGCAAACAAAGACATTGAAATATTGGGTCCCCAGGCGAAATACCCGGCCATCAGCGCTGAAGATTACCTGCAACAGCGTATTCAGGCGAATTTTGCCAAAGGATAACCTGCTCTACGCTAACGTTCAGGATTAATGTAAAAACAAAAAGCCCGCTTAAGTTTTCTTAAGCGGGCTTCTTCAATATGGCTCCTCTGACTGGACTCGAACCAGTGACATACGGATTAACAGTCCGCCGTTCTACCGACTGAACTACAGAGGAATCGTGTGGGGTCGTATCTTAGCGGCGAAAAAATTTTTGTCAAACATCTATTCTGCCCCTGTCGACCAACCGCCGCTTCTATCAACAATTTGTTGTAATTACCGACAATTTAGAAGGAAAAATGCTTTGCAGGATTAGCATTTCTCTATCATCATTTGAAATGTAGTTTCAACTTTTCTCACTAAGGTCTCCCTTGAACGTCACATCCGCAGCACGCAGGGTCGTAGAACGAACATCCTGGTTCAAAAAACGTAAGAGTTATCGCGTACTTTACTGGCGTGAAATCAGCCCGCTAGCGGTCCCCATCTTGCTGGAAAATAGCTGCGTTTTGCTGATGGGCGTAGTCAGTACGTTCCTGGTGAGCTGGTTGGGTAAAGAGGCGATGGCCGGGGTTGGGCTGGCCGACAGCTTTAATATGGTGATTATGTCGTTCTTTGCCGCCATCGATCTCGGTACGACGGTGGTGGTGGCCTTTAGCCTCGGCAAGCGCGATCCGCGACGCGCGCGCGCGGCCGCGCGGCAGTCGCTGGCAATTATGACGCTATTCTCCATTCTGCTGGCGGTGGTGATACACGCCTTCGGCAAAGAAATTATCAATATTGTCGCCGGCGACGCCTCGCCCCAGGTTAAGGATATGGCCCTAACCTATCTGGAGCTGACGGTGCTGAGCTACCCGGCGGCGGCGATTGCGCTGATCGGCAGCGGCGCGCTGCGCGGGGCAGGCAATACCAAAATTCCGCTATTGATTAACGGCGGGATGAACATCATCAACATTATTATCAGCAGCATCCTGATTTACGGCGTTTTCTCGTGGTCAGGACTCGGCTTTGTCGGCGCAGGTTTGGGGCTGACCATCGCCCGCTACATCGGGGCGGTGGCGATCGTGTGGGTACTAGCCGTTGGCTTTAACCCCGCGCTGCGCATCTCGCTGAAGAGCTATTTCAAACCGCTTAACTTTGCCATTATCTGGGAAGTGATGGGCATTGGCATCCCGGCGAGCATCGAATCGGTGCTGTTCAACGGCGGTAAGCTGCTGACGCAGATGTTTGTCGCCGGCATGGGAACCAACGTCATTGCCGGCAACTTTATCGCTTTCTCCTTCGCCGCGTTGATTAACCTGCCGGGAAACGCGCTGGGCTCCGCGTCGACCATCATTACCGGTACCCGGCTGGGAAAAGGCCAGATTGGGCAGGCGGAGCGCCAGGCGTGGCACGTATTCTGGCTATCGACCATCGTCCTGACGGTAATTGCGTGGGGAACCGCGCCGTTTGCTAACCTGATCGCCTCGTTCTATACCAGCGAAGAGGATGTCAAAGTGGTGGTGAAAGAGCTGCTGTGGCTGAACGCCTTCTTTATGCCGATTTGGGCGATGTCCTGGACCCTGCCGTGCGCGTTTAAAGGCGCTCGCGACGTACGCTACACCATGTGGGTGTCGATGCTGGGGATGTGGGGCTGCCGCGTCGTGGCGGGCTATACGCTGGGCATCGTACTCGGTATGGGCGTGATTGGCGTCTGGCTGGGGATGGTGCTTGACTGGGCGGTGCGCGGCGCGCTGTTCTACTGCCGGATGGTCAGCGGGCGCTGGCTGTGGAAATATCCGCGAAGCAAAAGCCAGGTGCGCGAAACCTAACCATTTTCTGGGCGAAACGACAAATTTCGCCCAAAGTGGAGAATAAATCGGCAAACGGTTTGAAATGTGCGAAACAGCCTTTGACAAGGCCAGGCGTCGCCGTTAATATTCGCCCCGTTCACACGATTCCTCTGTAGTTCAGTCGGTAGAACGGCGGACTGTTAATCCGTATGTCACTGGTTCGAGTCCAGTCAGAGGAGCCAAATTCGAGAAGCCCGCTTAAGGAAACTTAAGCGGGCTTTTTGTCGTTTGCAGCACTCCCGCCGACGTAGGGGGAAATTGCCCTTCGTGCGGGATTTCCCGCCTGCCCGCGTCCGGTCTCAAACGGTCCGGACGGCGGGGCGCCTGTTTTTACCCTCGCGGTTCGCTATCGGCGCGCTCATCCTTCCCGCGCTGCTCGTCGAACTGCAGCAGCCTCCCGGTATTCAGCAGCACCAGCAGGGTGCTGAGGTTGTGCAGTATCGCCGCCACCAGGGCGCCCGCCGCGCCGAGCAGCCCCATCGCCGCGGCAATTACGATTAAAATCGTCCAGCCAAGGCCGATAAAGACGTTGACCCGCAGGGTGGCGCGGCACCGGCGGCTGAGCCTTACCGCCAGCGGCAGACGGCGTAAGTCGCTGCCGGTCAGCACCACGTCTGCGGAGGCCAGCGCGATATCGGCGCCGTTGCTGCCCATCGCAATACCGACGGCACCGGCCTTGAGCGCCAGCGCATCGTTGATCCCGTCGCCAACCACCATTGGGCGCCATCCTTCACCGACGGCCCGCTGCACCTGCTGCAGCTTTTCGGCCGGCAGCACTTCGGCCGCCAGCTCGTCGATCCCCGTCCGCTGCGCCACGCGCTGCGCGACGGCCAGGCGATCGCCGGTTAGCAGCAGGAAGCGGC
>NZ_JAQGFU010000269.1:0-4599 GCF_030078455.1 Klebsiella sp. Ech2A
ATCGCCCCGGCGGCGCCGCTGAACCCGCCGCCGATAATGACCACCTGCGGTTCAGCGCTCATCGGCAATCCCCCTCTGGAGGCAGAAAAACATATCCACCTCCCGCTCAGCTGGCGCTGACCTGTTTAACCGGCCGCTTATCGCCGCCGATGGTTTCGCCAAACGGGCCGGTATTCACGCTGCGCGCTTTCGGCTGGGCGCTGCCGGCAAGCGGCAGCAGCGGCATGACCAGGTCGGCAAAGCGGTGGGCCTCTTCGAGATGCGGGTAGCCGGAGAAGATAAAGTTGGTGATGCCGAGGTCCTGATATTCGCGAATGCGATCCGCGACCTGCTGCGGGCTGCCGACCAGCGCCGTGCCCGCTCCGCCGCGCACCAGGCCGACGCCGGCCCACAGGTTCGGGGCGATGCGCAGGTTGTCGCGGGAGCCGTTATGCAGGGCGCTCATCCGCGCCTGGCCTGCGGAATCCATGCGGGCAAATATTTTTTGCGCCTGGGCGATGGTGTCGTCATCCAGATGGGCAATCAGGCGGTCGGCGGCGGCCCAGGCCTCCTCCTCCGTTTCGCGGACGATGACGTGCAGGCGAATGCCGTACTCCAGGGTGCGGCCGCGGGCGGCGGCGCGCTCGCGCACGATGGCCAGCTTCTCCGCCACCAGCGCCGGCGGCTCTCCCCAGGTCAGATAGCTATCGATTTGCTCAGCGGCAACGTCAATGGCCTCTTCCGAAGAGCCGCCGAAGTAGAGCGGCGGGCCGTTTTCCTGCACCGGCGGGAAGAGCACTTCCGCCCCTTCAACCTGGATATGCTCGCCGTGATAATCCACCTTCTCGCCTTTCAGCAGGCGCGAGTAAACGTCCAGAAACTCGCGGGTCACCTGATAGCGCTGGCTATGGTCGAGGAAAATGCCGTCGCCCTTGTTCTCCACCGGATCGCCGCCGGTGACCACGTTGATCAGCAGCCGGCCCTCCGACAGGCGGTCAAGGGTTGCCGCCATGCGCGCCGCCAGCGTCGGCGGCTGCAGCCCCGGGCGTACCGCCACCAGATAGCGCAGGCGGCGGGTTAACGGCGCCAGCGCCGCGGCGACCAGCCAGGAGTCTTCGCAGCTTTTGCCGGTGGGGATCAGCACGCCGTAGTAGCCGAGGCTGTCGGCGGCCAGCGCAACCTGCTGTAAATACGCTAAATCAACGGGACGTCCGCCTTCGGTGGTGCCCAGATAGCGGCCGTCGCCGTGGGTGGGTAAGAACCAAAACACGTTGATCTTATCGCTAGCTTTCTGCGTCATTATCCATTCCCTATATAACCATATTCGATATTCATCGAAGAGTTGTTTAAATTTGGTTATATGTGTGTTAGCGATAATCGTGCCAACGCGGAAATGAAATTTAAGTCAATAAAATCAAATCATTAATAAAATCCAGTTCCCGTCTGGCTGTTGCAAATGCGTCAGCGAATGGGACGAGGCTGCCGCTTTTGCAACAAAACCACAGGGTTTGCCCGTGTTTATCGCCGCCGACAGAGGATAAGTTCAAGGCGTTATTTAGCGGAGGACTACCATGCTCAATCCTGACCCCCCGGCCGATACCCCGGTGCTGATCGACCCGGCATCAAAGGCCTTTCAGAACCTGTTGGATAAACTGGCGCCCACCGAGGCCACCGTGCTGATCGTTGGTGAAACCGGCACCGGTAAAGAGGTGGTCGCCCGCTACCTGCATCACCACAGCAGCCGCCGCCAGCAGCCTTTTCTCGCCGTAAACTGCGGCGCGCTCACCGAGAGCCTGGCGGAGGCGGAGCTCTTCGGTCACGAGAAAGGGGCGTTTACCGGCGCGGTGCAGAGCCATCCCGGCTGGTTTGAGGCCGCCGAGGGCGGCACGCTGCTGCTCGATGAGATTGGCGAATTAAGCCTGCCGCTGCAGGTGAAGCTGCTGCGCGTGCTGCAGGAGCGCGAAATTACCCGCGTCGGCTCGCGTAAGGCGGTCAAAGTCAACGTGCGGGTGATTGCCGCCACCCACGTGGATTTGGCGCAGGCGATCCGCGAACGCCGCTTTCGTGAAGACCTCTATTACCGTCTAAATATCGCCATCGTCCCGCTGCCGCCGCTGCGCCAGCGCCGCCAGGATATTCCCCTGCTGGCCAACCATTTCCTGTCGCTCTATGCCCGCCGGCTGGGACGCCCGACCCGCTATCTGGCGCCGGAGGCGCTGGACCGGCTGATGGACTACCCGTGGCCCGGCAATATCCGCGAGCTTGAAAACACGCTGCATAACGCGGTCCTGCTCAGCAGGGAAGAGGAGATTACGCCGGCCCAGCTGCGCCTGACCACGCTGCACGCCGCGCCGCTGACGGCAACGGATCTTGAGCTGGACGACTTTATCCACCAGCAGCTCGCCCAGCCCGGCGACGCGCTGTGGGAGCGCATGACCGGCGCGCTGATCCGCGGCGCCATGGCCCACTGCGACGACAATCAAAGCCAGGCCGCCGCCCTGCTAGGGATAAGCCGCCACACTCTGCGTACGCAGCTGGCCAATATTGGCGTGATTAAGAGCCGCCGCCGGGCAGAGTCGGCGCCGCGCCGGCTGGCCGAAACCGCGTCCGTCGACCGCGAGCTGCGCATCGGCTATCAGCGCTTCGGCAACCTCGGCATTTTAAAGGCCCGACAGAGCCTCGAAAGCGCCTTCTCCAGCCTCGGCGTCAGCGTGCTGTGGAGCGAATTCCCGGCCGGGCCGCAGCTGCTGCACGCCCTCGCCTGCAATGAGATCGATTTCGGCACCACCGGCGAAGCGCCGCCGGTCTTTGCCCAGGCCAGCAGCGCCGAGCTGGTGTACGTCGCATGGGAGCCGCCGGCGCCGCAAAGCGTAGCGATGGTGGTGCCGCAGCATAGCGAGATCCGCACGCTCGGCGATCTGCGCGGCAGGCGGATTGCGCTGAATAAGGGCTCAAACGTGCACTGGCTGCTGCTGCAGATTCTGGAAGAGGCCGGGCTGGGACTGAACGACGTGAAGGTGGTCTACATCCCGCCGAAGTATCCGCTCACCGCCAGCGATTATCTGGCAGTCGACGCGTGGATGATGTGGGACCCGCTGCTCAGCGACGCCGAACATACCGGGGAGCTGCGGGTGGTCGCCAGCGGCGAGGGGCGGGTGCACAACCATCAGTTCTATCTCTCGCGCCGCGATTACGTCAATCACAACGGCGACATCATGCAGCGTCTGCTGCACGAGCTGACGCAAACCGGGCAGTTTATCGATAGCCGGCGCGAAGAGGCCGCCGGGCTGCTTGCCGCCGAATTAGGCATTAACGTCGATTCGCTGGCCCTCGCCCTCGCGCGGCGCAGCCATCGCCCGCGAATGATGGATCTGAAGGTCATCCGCGCCCAGCAGACCATCGCCGACCGCTTTTATGCCCTCGGGCTGATCGGCAAACCGGTTTCCGTGCGCGAAGCGGTGTGGTACGGCGAAGCGGCCCACAGCGACCTGAGCCTGCTGCTGCACGCCGATTAGGCCGCTTTGCGGAGCGTATTCCCGATTATGCCCGCGCCGATAGCCTCCTGCGCGCGGCAATATTAGGCCGCTTTGCGAGGCGCGTTCCCGATTATCCCCGCGCCGATAGCCTCCTGTGCACGGCAATGATACCCTTACATTTATGAGTACTCGGCTCGGGCACGGCGCCCGACCAGGCCGGCGGACCGCTCATCTGCCGGCATAAATGATAAGGAGAGACCTGTGGCCGTTCATCTGTTAATCGTCGACGCGCTCAATCTGATTCGCCGCATTCACGCGGTGCAGGGTTCGCCCTGCGTTGACACCTGCCTGCACGCGCTGGAGCAGCTGATCGTCCATAGTCAGCCAACGCACGCGGTGGCGGTATTTGATGATGAAGATCGCGCCCACAGCTGGCGGCACCAGCGCCTGGCGGAATATAAGGCCGGCCGCGCGCCGATGCCGGAAACGCTGGAGGCCGAAATGCCCGCGATCCGCGCGGCGTTTGAGCAGCGCGGAATACGCTGCTGGGCCCTGGTGGGCAGCGAAGCCGACGATCTCGCCGCCACCCTGGCGATGAAGGTCGCCCAGGCCGGACACCAGGCCACCATCGTCTCCACCGATAAAGGCTACTGCCAGCTGCTTTCGCCCACGGTTCGCATCCGCGACTACTTCCAGAAGCGCTGGCTGGACGCCCCTTTTATTGCCAACGAGTTTGGCGTGACCCCGCAGCAGCTGCCTGATTACTGGGGGCTGGCGGGCATCAGCAGCTCAAAAGTGCCGGGCGTGGCGGGTATCGGCCCCAAAAGCGCCGCCCAGCTTTTAACCGAGTTTACCGATCTGGAGGGGATTTACGCCCGTCTCGACGAGGTTGCGGAGAAATGGCGCAAGAAGCTGGAAGAGCATAAAGAGATGGCGTTCACCTGTCGTGAAATCGCCCGCCTGCAGACCGATTTACAGCTCGACGGCAATCTGCAGCAGCTGCGGCTGACGGCGTAGTCGGTGTCGGTGTCGCTGGCATAGTCGGTATAGCTGGGGTAGTCGCTTAGCCGGCATAGCTGGTACAGCCGGTGGCCGCCGTTTAGCCGGAAAGGGCGATAGCCTGCATCGCCCTTGACCCCCCGGC
>NZ_JAQGFU010000026.1:0-38900 GCF_030078455.1 Klebsiella sp. Ech2A
CGGTGGGCCTTTAGCGGGTGGGATGGCTGAGGGGCTGGTGCAGGTGGGATTCCAGGGAATGAAATGCGTGAGTCGCGTTGCGGGGCGATAAAGCGTTTGCTTAAAGGAACGGTGAGCGGGGTGGGGTTCTGCTGCCGGGTAGACGTTGGGGTTGGGTCTGGAAGGCGTGAGGTTCATCAGCTGAATTCAGGTTTCGGGGGAAAACTGCAGGCACAAAAAAGCCCGCAGGGCTTGTGCCGTGCGGGCTTTCTGTACTTCACCGGACGTATCCGGATCACGATTTGGTGGGCTGGCGGAGTCTGAATTGGTTATCTAATTAATTGAATTTAAATGGGTTGTAGCTAATTCAACTTTTCACTGGTGCCTAAAAGTTTTTTCACCATTTTTGCATGGGTAGATGGCAGTAAGGGTCAATCTGTCGTGATGACTACATATGTGCTGGAAAAGTGTGCTAATCTGGTAACCTCTTACTTTATATGGTTGTATTTGTTGAACAGATCACAACCGAAGGTATCCCTGAAGGTATACATAGCTTAGAGATAAGGAAGTTATGGCAATTACTTCTACCCCATCTAACAAAGGTGGCCCTGCGGCTAGGCAAGGTTTTAAATATCAGGATCATGTTGCCGTCAGCTTTATACTAAAAATGCTCCAAGATAGTTCTTATCTGCAGATCGAATGTGAGACAGCAGATGACATAGTTGCGGTCTCTCGCCCAAATACAGAATTCATTTACGAGTATATTCAGGTCAAAACGACAGAGGGAGACACAAAATGGAATCTCACTGAAGCAACAGCTTTGGAAAAGGGCAGACCTGATAGCTCACTGTTTCAAAAATCTCTGAAATGCGACACGCGACTCGGCATCGCTCATTTCCGGATTGTCTCTAAGAGAGATATATCAAAACCACTGCAATGTTTCCTCATTGATATCGGCAAGCGAGTGCTTCCTGATGATTGTACGGAACGTGGGGTTAAGCTAGTTAAAAAATTCCCTAAGACGATATCAGCTCAAAAGAGAGATTTTAAATATTGGGCTGAAAACTTTGTTTGGCAAGTCTGTGGTGAGACTGCATGGCTTGAAGCTATGAACGTCCGTGTGTTATCAGAATTAGCAGAGCAATATGGCGTAGTGCCTAGTCATCGGCAGCAGAAAGAAATATACGAACACTTCCTTAACTGGGCAGATGACGCTGCGACCTCTGATGTTAAAACCCAAAGTCAGATGAAAATCATAGCGCGAAAAGAAGCCCTTGAGTGCTTTAGCAAATTACTCGATACGGTTGAAGCTTCTTCTTCAATAACTGCTAAACCTTATAAATCTAAACCAGAACCCTTTTTAGTGGAGTTTCATAGCGTAGCTGAAACCGCTCTTCTACGCTCTTTAGCGGGATTTGATGTTGAGTATGATTTTGGTGAATGGAGATGTAAGGAACTAGCTGAACACTTAGTGGAGTGGCTTCCTGAGTTCTGTTTACGTGCTAGTGAGATAGCTAATTTCCAAGTACATCACGCAAAAACAATCTTAGCTAAATCAATTAGCACTTTCACACAAGCAAAAATGCCACGTGATAAACTCATCGCCGAACTTATTTTGCATACGATTTTGCGATGCAGAAAAGACAGTGAGCCGATAGCCTGTAAGGTTTTCTATGAGTCGGAAGGGAAACTATCAGAATTTGGTAATGCCCATATTGTTCATCAGGCTGGTAAAGCCGATGAATTATGGCTTGGCCTTTCTAAAATGATCCCTACTGGAAAGATGGACGATACGCTAAAAGAAATTTGTAGTGTACTAGACACTACCATTTCTAAAGCTGTATTGAGTTCCGAGCGTGAAATTATAATCACGCTGCGTGAACCTCACCACCACTTACCTACCGCGGAGCAATTCAGTAAGGCATTAAGTAAGCATTCGCCTGCTCAAGAAATGCTCAAGATTATGTGTTTCCCTATACTTCTTGCTTACGATAGTGATGTACTTGGAAGAGGATATGCCTCCGATTACATTAATCATTTAAAGAATGAGATCTTGGCTCACTATAGCGAGCTAAAAAGCAGATTACCCCCAAAAGTCTTACAAGTGAAAATAGCTATTTTCCTTCTTCCAATAGAAAACATCCAGAGATTAGTCATCGAATTTAACTCGTTTTGTAGGACTGGAATTTGATATGAATTACGAAATTACAAAAAAGAAAATTCATTTGATCGGGAGCAAGGGTATCTCCACAACTGAAATTCTTGTGGCGATAAGTAAAATTGTCAATAGAGGTATTCCCGAATGGGAAGGTCGTGATTTAGTAATACGAGCTTTGGATAAAATTGATTTTTTTGATACTGTTGAAAAGTCACTCTTATTAAGCATGGTTCGTTCTGTAGGGTTATATCCATATATCAAGCCTTATCTTGATGAAGTATCGGATCATGACCGCTTGGCATATGAAATACATCGAATAGATAATGTTGAACCAGGAATGGTATTTCACCGTCTCCAAGCTCATGTATACAACTTACTGATGCAACGTAAGAATGTTGTTCTTAGTGCATCCACTAGTGTAGGTAAAAGCTTAGTCATTGATGCGATTTTAGCTAGTAAACAGTACAGTAAAATAGTAGTTGTTGTGCCTACCATAGCGTTAATAGATGAGACCCGACGCAGGATGGTTAAACGATTCAGATCACATTGCAATATAATCACCCATCCTAGCCAAGAGGCTACTCCTTCTTTAGCAAATGTCTACTTGCTGACACAAGAGCGTGTACTTCAACGTGGCGATTTAGATGATGTAGATTTCTTTGTTATTGATGAGTTCTATAAGCTGGACCTTGAAAATGATTCAGATGAGAAAAACCGTTCAATTGACCTAAGTCTTGCATTTCACAGGCTTGCTAAGCAGGGTGCGCAATTTTATTTGCTTGGGCCAAATATCCAAGATATTCATGGCCTTGAAGCCTACGAATATAATTTTATTCCATCAAGTTTCTCAACAGTTTCGGTTGATGTGTATCACTACAATCTTTCGTCGAAAGGAGATGCACGTAAAGGAAAACTGCTTGAGCTTTGTTCGCAACTATCTTCCCCTACGCTAATCTATTGCCAATCTCCTGCTAGTGCAAATAAAGTGGCCCAATTTCTTATTAATGAGGCTAATCTTCCCCGTGTGGAAAATACTCAGGATGTTGCAGATTGGATTGGTAAACATTATCACCCTGATTGGAATATATCAAAGGCAATATCGCTAGGTGTAGGAATTCACCATGGTGGGGTTCCACGAGCACTTCAGCAGTACTTTGTGAAGCTGTTCAACGAAGGGGCTATTCGGTTCATCGTTTGCACCTCGACAATGATTGAGGGTGTTAATACTTCTGCTGAAAATGTCATCATTTATGACCGAAGGGTCAACAATACTCCATTTGATTTCTTTACCTTCAAAAATATATCTGGTCGAGCTGGGCGTATGAACCGTTACTTCATCGGAAAAGTTTATATGCTTGAAGCTCCCCCATTAGAGAAAGACTTAAGCATTGAATATCCTGTAGGTTCTCAGAACGAGGATTCACCTATGGGCTTGCTTCTCAAATTAGAACCTGAGTTTTTATCTGACCTATCCCGTCAACGGTTAGAGCAAGCCTATTCAACGCCACAGATTTCGGCTGTAACATTGATCGAAAACCGCCATGTACCAATAGAGGTGCAAGTCAAAATCGCAGAACAGATTTTAGAAGATCAACATGAACATAAGCATCTTCTTTGCTGGAAAGGTAATCCTGAGCAGAATCAGCTTGAGTATCTTTGTAGTCTCGTTTATGAGCATCTTCCTCACAATCTCATGGAATACGGTATTTTCTCGGGGCTCCAACTGGCTTGGCATATAAATGCGCTAAGGTCACAGAAGAACTTCACTGAATATCTTCAACAAGCGATTGATGATGATTGGCATAACCGCACACCCAGCGAGGCAATAGGACTGCGGCTAAAATTAATCCGTAACGTTATCAGCTACCGTTTGCCAAGGGATTTTATGTCTATCAGTAGAATCCAGGCCGATGTTTTAGGCAGGCGAAATCTTGAGTTTGGAGATTATACCTTTATCTCAGAACAACTTGAAAACCTGTTTCAAGATCCTTTGATTACTGCTCTGGATGAATACGGTATCCCTATACAGATATCTACTAAAATAAAAGGAATGATACTTCCATCTAATAACTTAAATGAGGTGCTCGCTAAGCTAAGGAAGCTGGTTGTAAAAATTGACGAAATGCAATTAAGTAAATTTGAAAAAAATATTCTACGTTGGGCTATAGCCGAAATGTGACTGCCAATGTTGCTGGGGATGTCAACCCCCAGCCTACAAATTCGTAACCAAGACTATATGTGTATAGAGCACTAATAATAAAACTGTATTAGTGGTCTTTGTTTGAGAATCTTACTACTAGCTTAATACTATTATGAATCATTTTAAGCATAAGCGCGTCTGGCTTTGAGAATATCGCTAGCAGTCAAAAATGACGTCTGCTCCTGCCAGTTGAATCCCTTACGGTCAGTGCGCAATAGTTCGTAGCGTTCCACTAGGAAATTTACCGCATCAGCAAGCGTGATACCCGCCTCGATATGTTCCGCGATAGCCGCGCCATCATGAAATGGTGTGTCGTTAAGCGTCAGGCCGTAATGGCGCTCCAGCAGATAGGTTAAAAGGTACTGCCAGACCTGCACGGGCGACAGGCGTGACGAAACCGGCACCGTGGCCGGTACAGATGAAATATGCATGAGTTTAGTCCTGATAATGGAAGGTAGTGTTATTGGATTGGATAAATAGAAACGTAGCCACAGCTACTACGGGTATCAGCTATGCAGGTTCAACCCGCAAGCTGAATAGTCACTTAATGTTGCTGGCGTGGATTAAGCTTACCGGAATGCAACATTACTTCCAGTTGATTTTAAACAGCGGGAAAACTTGATCCAGTTTATGTAATTGCTCCGAGCTAAAGCTCCCCGTCAACCCAGCCTTATCAGCCAAGTAATGCAGCCGATTATCTTCCTGAACCAATCTTGCATCAAAGCGCGGGGTGATATCGCTTTGTAGTCCCCATTCAAGAGATGGTGTGAATGACATGGATACCACCGTTTAAATCAAACCCTGCTCGGCAAAAGATACCACTTCGTTTCCAACCACAAGATGATCCAGCACGCGCACTTCCACCAGTGCCAAAGCTTTAATGATTCGCTGGGTAATATGTTTGTCCTGCTGACTGATTTCTGACCTACCAGAAGGATGGTTATGGGCCAGAATGACCGCAGCGGCGTTATGCCTGAGGGCTGATTTAACCACTTCGCGGGGATGCACTTCGGTATGGCTGAGAGTGCCGGTAAACTGGACTGACCCGGAAAGGAAGATAAGTAGGCGGGGACCCTGTAGTAGTCATCAGCATGCCGCGTCTTTTTTTCATTGGCTGCAGACTGAGAAAATTGGTGAAGCAACACCTGTAACCACTAAATAACTAAAAAAATCAGTTGCTTAAATTCATTGGTGAATTTAACAGCTTGCAAAGACCAGTAAGTACTCTTAATCCGCTGCTGTATCGAATATCTGATCTGACTTATGGCGGCTTTGATTGTGCCCTATGACGTCAAGATACTGTGAGCTGGGCCGATAACATACTGATGCATCAGATGGTATAGTGCGGCTAAATCATTGATCTCGGAAGAAGGGACGATTCGATGGAAAGTGGCATGGTGATAAACTATGAAGAGAATTTTCAGTGTCTCTGCAGCGATTTTGAAAGAAAATTAAAGCAAACCAATAAGCAGGATGGTTTGTCGGAGGCTGAGATTGGTTCGGTGCTTGCATCAGGGCAAAAATGGGCTTCTGACTTCTTCCGACAGTTTGGAGAGAACGATGTTGAGGCTCATTACAATACTGCTCTCATCCAAAAATTTGAACAACTATGCCATCAAACTGATCGTGACGGTACTATGACTGGTACTACTGATATCGCCGTCGGTCTGGATACTCTTAGTCAAACCTTCAGAAAACAGGGAAGAGTAAGGGAAGCCTGTAAATATCTTGCAATAGCTTGTGGGTATCTTGAGTTAAAAAAAGATCTGTCGATTCTGTATAACGTAGCATTGAGCTTTACGGAACAGAAGAAAAGTGAACAACGAACGTCTAGGGCGAGAAAGGGTGGCCTTGCAAGGGGGCGCAAATTTGAACCTGCCCGTCAAAAAGTCATCGAGCTCCTGGAGACTACGGAAAAACCAGAGCAAGGCTGGTCATTCAAGGAGGAAGCATTTGACGCCATTGATGAAGCGTTACGAAATTTTATCGATGAGGAATGCATTGCTTTGAAGGATAGTGACCTCCGCGCGCGAGTGTTGCGCTGGTCGAATGAAAGGCCCAATGTCAAGGAAGCTTTTGCGAGAGTAGTTACAAACAAGATTCTCTAAACGTCAATTGCAATTCATATTAAACCGTATATTTAACCATTTTGATATGCTTTGCAATATAAAATGTTTGTATTTTGTAAAATTTTGCATTTTGCCTTCACTAATGTTGCGTATTAACTAACGATTAATTTTTCAATCCATTTTTTTAATTGATTTAGTACGGAGCATTTCATTTTTGTAGCAAGTCACTTAAAATATGGGTCTTGCATTCCTCTGAAAACTAGGAGTTAAAGAAGCTAATGCATCCTTTCCAAGACAGTCTCCAGGTATGGTTTTCTAGGAAACTACCTGAACATGCATTTAATCAATGCTGGGAAATTCCATTTGTTTTATCAAGCGACATTGGCTTGGTGCGTAAAGAAAATCAAGATCGCGTTGCAGCTCTCCACACTGGGAAAAAGTCAGTTAATCCGCTCTTTGCTATAGCAGTGGTTGATGGGATGGGCGGGATGCGTGACGGAGGGGTTTGTGCTTCTTTGGCACTCTCAGGATTTTTCTATGCATTAATCCAATATCGTTCTCTCGAAATAAAAGATAGAATAAATGCAGCAATAAAGCTAGCTAATAAACAAGTTTTCGACATTTATAATGGTAGCGGCGGAGCGACATTAACCGCAGTTTTATTTGATTCTCAAGGAAATCGCTTGTTTGTGCATGTGGGTGATACCCGGATATATACCTTTAGTTCCAATGCTCAAGTACAACGGCACACAACTGATGATTCATTAGCTGAGGCTGTTGGAGGAAGTGGGAGAGAATTACTTCAGTTCGTTGGGATGGGAGAGTCAATGCAACCTAAAATAGCAGAGCTCACCGATGCAGGTGAGTTTTGTGCTATTACAACTGATGGTATTCATGGCATCGAAGAAAAAACACTGAATAAGCTTTTTGTCAATTCTTCTGATATAAAACAAATTTCAGAAAGATTATGTAATGTATCAAAGTGGTGTGGAGGTCATGACAACGCTACATCCGCAATATTGAACTTGAAAAATATAGCGGAATCTTTATCCCACTATGAAGTTAATGGTATTAGAATATGGGATGCTCAAGGGGACTTAACTACACTGTGGTTGAGGGAGGGGGATGTTGGAATTAATTTTTTACAGGGGCAGAATGTAAATAATTCAATTGATACAGGTGAAGGGGTTTTATCGTCTAAGCAAGTCTCTGAAAAATTAACCAATGAACAAAAAAAGATTAATAAAGATAGAGCTTCTAAAAAAAGAACGGTCAATAAAAAGAAAGCGGATAGTCAGCCTGAAAAAATACAACTAGATATCGAAATTGGTAAATCAGGAGAGAAAGGAGAATTCGATGTTGATACAGAATAGATATAGAACTCTTGACACGTCTGATAGAGGGGGAATGGGAGAAGTATTATATTGTGAGGATATACATCTGCAACGACAGGTTGTATTAAAATATCTTCAACCTGGTGTAGATGGGCGGCGACTGTTAGATGAACAAAAAGCATTGACTAAAGTTCGTTCTAAACATGTAGTTCAGCTTTATGATATTGTCACAATTAATAGTGTCGGTATTGAATATCCGGCTATTATCCTTGAGTATATTAATGGTGAAACTTTAATCATTGGTAACTATTCTGCTGATATCGAATACTTAAAACTAATATGGCAGATATCTTGTGGTTTAGCTGAGATACATGCACATGGTATAATTCATCGCGATATTAAGCCCAGTAATATAAAAATAGATAATGAGGGTGTTGTTAAAATCCTTGATTTCGGCCTTTCAAGGAACCATGCTGATGCGCAAACAAGGAGTATTATTGGAACACCAATTTTTATGGCTCCAGAACTATGGGGTGATCAGACAATCGCTTTTGATTCATCAATAGACGTCTACGCTTTTGGCGTTACTTGCTTTGCTCTTCTCTCTGAAAACGTACTCGGTAATTTAGCCGAACGGCCGCCAGTTCAACCATCATTGGCTGATTTTTCTTTTCCATTCGCAAGCTTGCCTCAAGAAGTATCACAAATGCTACATAGTTGTGTTGCTACCAATAAAATAGATAGGCCAACTATGCAAGATGTCGCTGAGTTATTAGAAAAACAACTACTTAAAGATAAACATCGCGCAACTGTTGTATTGAATGGTGTAGTCCATATCTTAGACAATAATAATAGAAGAATTATACTTAATGCCTCTATTGGTAGTCTTACAATTGAATACAATGGGCTTGAGTTCATTGTTGCTCAAGTCATCGGTGCCGTTTTTATTAACAATACTCAGGTTCGAGTGGGAAATGTTGTTCCAGGGTGTTGTGTTCTTACATTTGGTACAAGTAGCGGAAGAACATTTGTTACTTTCGATGTTTCTAACCCTGAGGTGATGCCATGAATGCAGGCGATGTTATTTCAGAACGTTATAGAATCGAACGTCATGTTGGTCGAGGCGGGATGCAAGACGTATATTTAGCGTATGATATTTTACTTGAAACTTACGTTGCACTTAAAACTCCGCAACTTGGTCAACCAGATACAAGGTTTAAAACAAGTGCTATAATTTCTGCCCGGGTTAATCATCATAATGTCGCGAAAACATTGGATTACATCGAGGAGAATGGTTCTTTATTTCTAATCGAGGAATATGTTCCTGGAGATAATCTAGAAAAACGATTGAATATTTTCGGAGCAATAGACCCTCATTTGGCAGCAAGAATATTTTTGCATGTCTCCAAGGGGGTGGCAGCTTCGCACCATGCTGGTGTAGTACATCGTGATTTAAAACCGAGTAACATAATTGTTGAGTCCGATGTTAATCTTCATGAGTTAAAGCTAACTGATTTCGGTATTGCGACTTTGACCGAAGAAGTCTTTGAGGAGGCTGCACGTGGAGGTGATATAACACGTTCAACCTCTGGTACGATCCGGGGTGCACTTCCTTATATGGCCCCTGAGATGATGTTTAGACAACCTGGTGAAAATCCTGGTAAGTCAGTAGATATTTGGTCGTTGGGAGCAATGATGTTCCAAATATTAACTGGAAAGGTTCCCTTCGGTGTTTATCTCCAAGCCGCTGTTAATGTTCAGAACAGAAATAGAGAACCTTGGCCAGGATTCATGTTAGCTAATCCTCAATATAAAAATCTTTCGTTACAACTCCAAGCTATAGTAGAAAAATGCCTTCAGTATGATATAGCTGATCGCCCTTCAGCGGACGAGATAGTGGAAGAAATATCTGAACTGTGTTTTATCGGTGTTGATAGGGAATTGGGGACTGTTTCTAATCTTATCCAAAACGGATATAGTGGATTTATTGACGGAGACAGTGGTGGTACTACATTCTTTAGTCAGGAAAGCGTTTACGGTCAAATAAACCGCGCAACTCGAAGTAACAAAGTATGTTACTCAAGTTTCCCCGGCTCCCCGCGAGATCGTGCTCACCCTATTATTGTGCTTACTTAAATCTTAAATACTTTTTTGTCGCTGTTGGCATTTGCATGTTTTAAGTTTGGAATATCAAAGCTGTGTAAGCAGCTTTGATATTTAATCCACATCTAAGTTCTTTCCTTAGTATCATATGCACAACATTTCTATGAGTTATCATGCTATGAAAGCATGTTTTTGTACTGACTTCGATTCAGATTGTAATCCAACAAACATGCCGATTTGTCCTCAAAAGAGTATTCGGATCTAGAAGTCAACACCTGCTTGCCGTTGATGCAAAAAGTATTAGCCTACGAGGCGAAGTCCTTCTTTACCACTTTTTATCATGCCCTCACTATCAGCCACTCCTACAAAATCAGCCCACCATTGCATCATAGGTCGTCGCTGCTCAAGATAATCACTGCGGTTATCCGCACGACGAACCTCGTTCTTATCCACGTGGGCCAATGCCGCTTCAATAACGTCAGGTGGAAAACCCTGTTCGTTAAGGGCTGTACTGGCGATAGAACGCAAACCGTGTGAAACGAGCATACCACCAAAACCTGCACGTTTTAGCGATGCGTTAACGGTCTGGCTATTCATTGGCTGGTTGGGCTTAATACGGCTAGGAAAGATAAATTCTCGGTCCCCGCTTAACGGCTCCATCATCTCCAGCACAGCTATTGCGTCATCTGACAATGGAACAGTATGGTCGCGGTTCATTTTCATGCGTGCTGCAGGAATCTTCCATTCTCGCGCTTCAATGTCTACCTCTTCCCAGCGAGCTTCAGCCGCTTCGGCAGGGCGGGTAATAGTAAGAAGTTGCCACATGAACAGGCAGCGTGTGGAGAGGCTAATGCTGGCTGTTCGCATTGTCTGCATCAGTTGAGGTAGCTGATCCGGTCGAATGCTGGGCATGTTCTTTTTCTGAGGCTTCTTGAAGGCTTTACCGATATTCACGCTGGGAACCGCATCAATCAGACCTGTGTTCTGGGCATATATCATGACCTCATTGATACGTTGGCAAAGGCGACGAACGGTTTCCAGCGCTCCTCTGGCCTGAACCGGTTGCACGGCCTGAACCAGTGTGTGAGCTTTAATATCTGTAACGCTAACGTCGCCAATCGCAGGAAAGACATCTCTTTCAAGAGAGCGCCAGATATCTTCCGTATAGTCTTCTGTCACACTAGCTTTCTTCACATTCCACCAACGTTCAGCTACGAGCTGGAAAGTATTGGTTTTGGCTTCCAGCGAACTGCGAAGTTGTTCTTGCTGATGTTCCTGTGGATCGATTTGTTTCGCCAGGAGAGAGCGAGACTCTGCCCGGTAGTTTCTGGCATCGGCAAGCGTAACTGACGGGTAAGGGCCTATGCTCTTTTTCGCACGTTTCTTGGTGACAGGGCGAATGTAGCGAAACTGCCAGATTTTACTCCCGCTGGATTTGATCAGTAGCTCAAGGCCATCGCCATCATAGAGAACGTAGTCCGCTTCCTTGGGTTTAGCAGATTCGATTTCTTTAACGGATAGAGGTTTGGTTTGTCTTGCCATTGCCGGGTTTCCATAGTTTTAGGCACCTCAAAAACAATAAAGCTTTATGAGGTGCCTAACAAGGTGCCTAAAAGGTTCGGATTTAATTAGTTGGCATCAGACTTCGCGGGACAAATTCAAGGCACAAAAAAGCCCGCAGGGCTTGCGCCGTGCGGGCTCTTAGGACTTCATCGGATGACTCTGGTAATCACCGATGGAGAATTTTGGTGGAGCTGGCGGGAGTTGAACCCGCGTCCGAAATTCCTACATCCTCGGCACTACATGCTTAGTCAGTCTTTACATTCGCCTGGCACCTGCGGACAGACACGCCACTACCAGACTAGCCTGATTAGTTTTAACGCTTCAACCCCAGGCAGGGTATTCACGCGATCTCTTTTGGGTTTGACCTCTCTTTGATCCCCGTCTTAAGAGCGGAAGCTAGGGAGAGAGGGCTCAGAGCAGGTTATTAAGCTGCTAAAGCGTAGTTTTCGTCGTTTGCGACTATTTTTTTGCGGCTTTTTACGAGGCCAACCGCCCCTCGGCATGCACCTTGGGTTTCGCGAATCCCGTCGAATCCAGAATCAGCCCCAATGTGTTAGAACAAGTATAACAGATTTATGAACAGGCTTACCAGCCCCCGTTCGGTGGTTTATGGCGTCTGGTTGGGCAAAAAAGCAGCATCAACAACGATATAGCACAAGGGCCAGCTTAGCTGGCCCTTAGAGGAGGAGATTAGCGTCCGGCGTGTTTCATAATGCGCGCTTTATCGACCGCCCATTCGCGGTCTTTCAGATCGGTACGCTTGTCGTGCTGTTTCTTACCTTTCGCCACGCCGATTTTGACTTTGCACCAGGCGTTTTTCCAGTACAGCGACAGGGCAACGACGGTATAACCTTCCCGGTTAATACGGCCGTACAGCGCATCGAGCTCGCGCTGATTCAGCAGCAGCTTACGGGTGCGCGTCGGGTCGCAGACGTAGTGGGTCGAAGCCACGGCCATTGGCGTAAAGTTGGCACCAAACAGATAGGCTTCGCCGTCCTTCAGGATCACGTAGCTATCGCCGATGTTGGCTTTGCCGGCGCGCAAAGATTTGACTTCCCACCCTTGCAGGGCAAGACCCGCCTCGTATTCATCTTCGATAAAGTATTCATGACGGGCGCGTTTATTCAGCGCAATGGTGGCTGATCCAGGTTTGTGTGCTTTTTTCTTAGTCATAGTGTCCTGAAGTCATCGCTTATCTTATACATAGTTACCTCAATCCATCCTGCGAGGTGTAACGCGTTATCTTAGCACGAGTTGTGGCACAGCGTTTTTTTTAGCAGCAGATAAATGATATTATTTGCGCCGTGTTTAAATGTGGAACTTGCTATGCCTCAGATTAGCCGTACCGCGCTGGTGCCGTTCAGCGTGGAGCAGATGTATCAACTCGTAAACGATGTGAAGTCCTACCCTGATTTTTTGCCAGGCTGCACCGGTAGCCGCGTGCTGGAGTCCGGACCGACGCAGATGATGGCGGCGGTTGATGTGTCCAAAGCAGGCATCAGCAAGACTTTCACAACGCGAAATACGCTAACCAGCAACCAGAGCATCCTGATGAGCCTGGTCGATGGCCCGTTTAAATCGCTTATTGGCGGCTGGCGGTTTATTCCGCTGAGCCCGGATGCGTGCAAAATCGAATTCCACCTCGATTTTGAGTTCACCAATAAGCTGATTGAAATGGCGTTTGGCCGCATCTTTAAAGAGCTGGCGCTCAACATGGTGCAGGCGTTTACCACCCGGGCGAAAGAGGTTTATCGTGTCGGCTAAAATCGTCGTTGAAGTCGCCTACGCCTTGCCGGAAAAGCAGTATTTGCAAAGCGTAAAGCTGGAGGAGGGGGCGACGGTCGAACAGGCGATTATTGCCAGCGGGCTTCTGGCGCTACGCGACGATATCGACCTTGCGAAAAACAAGCTGGGAATTTATAGCCGCCCGGCTAAGCTGCACGATGAGGTTCATGATGGCGATCGGGTGGAGATTTACCGGCCGCTGATTGCCGATCCGAAAGAGCTTCGGCGCCAGCGGGCAGAAAAAAAGAACGACGAGAAGTAGTGTCGGTTGGCATAAAAAAAGCGCTCAATGAGCGCTTTTTGCGTTTCCGGAGCGGTATGACTACCGCCGCGGTCTGCGCATCAGTCTTTGGTCAGAGCCGGTTTGTTATCAATGTTGGTTAACACACCGCTGCTGTTAAAGGTCAGAGTGAGGGTCTGCTGGGTAATTTTTTCATGCCCAGGCTGCTGACGGAAAACGTAGAACCAGGTGTTAGTGCCAAACGGATCCGACATCATTGGGGTACCCAGAGCATAAGCAACCTGCTGTTGCGTCATGCCGACACGAATTTTTGCTACATCGTTAGGTGCCAGATAGTTACCCTGGTTGATGTCAGGACGGTAAACCACTCGTTCCAGAGTGGAACAGCCTGCGGTCAACATAAGAAGAACCGCTGCGGCAGCAGTCAGCGTTTTACAGCGCATAGTGATTTTATTCCTTTTCGGGCCCGAGCAGTACGTGGCTCATCTGTAATATGCCGATAATAATAGACCTTTGCCCAGTTGGAAACCTTCGACTGCAGGTCTTGCGGCAATTTGCTGTTCACTATGACTCTGCGGAAATCAAAAAGTTTACGCCGCGAGCAACTCTTTCGCGTTTGCCAGCGTGTTGCGCGTGACTTCACTCCCGCCCAGCAGGCGAGCCAGCTCCTGCAGACGCGCGCGTTTATCCAGCGGATGCATGTGGGTTTCGGTCATCTCACCGTCGGTCTCTTTGCAGACGATAAAGTGATGGTGACCGCAGCCAGCCACCTGCGGCAGGTGAGTGACGCACATGACCTGAGTCGATTCTCCCAGCTGGCGCAGCAGCTTGCCGACCACGGCGGCCGTTGGGCCGCTGATGCCGACATCAACTTCATCGAAAATCAGCGCCGGCGTTTCCATCTTCTGTGCGGTAATGACCTGAATCGCCAGTGCAATACGGGATAGCTCGCCGCCGGAGGCGACTTTAGCGATAGGCTGCAGCGGCTGGCCGGGGTTGGTCGTCACGCGAAACTCGATGCGATCCGCGCCTTCGGCGGTCAGATGACGCTCATCAAAGGCGATATCGATAGCAAAGACCCCGTGAGGCATGGAAAGTGAGTGCATACTTTCAGTGATCAGTCGGGTCAGCTCATCGGCGCTGCGCTGACGCGCGGCGTGCAGCTGGCGGGCCGTTTCCAGCGCCAGCTGGTGATGTTCAACCACCGTCTGGCTGAGCGACTCCAGAGAGCCTGCGCTGTCGTCCAGCAGGCGCTGCTCTTCTAACAGCGCCTGATAGAACGCAGGCAGCTCTTCCGGCGTAATTTGATGCTTGCGCGCGAGGGAAATCTGCCGCGAGATGCGCTGCTCCAGTTCGAACAGGCGGTTCGGGTCGAGATCCAGGCGGTCGTTGTAATGGCGCAGCTCGTCGGTTGCCTCGCTAAGCTGAATTGAGGCTTCTTCCAGCATATCCAGCACGCTTGAGAGCTTGCCGTCCATGCCGACCAGCTCGCCCACCAGCTGCTTAGCGGCGTAGAGCTGGCTCTGCAGGTTTGCCTCTTCGCCATCCGCCATTACCGTCAGCGCATGCTGGCAGGTGCTCAGCAGCTGGCCGCTGTTGGCAAGGCGCCTGTACTCTTCGTCGATTTGTTCGAATTCACCCTGCTGAGGGCAGAACTCGTTCAGCTCTTTTAGCTGATACTGCAGCAGGTCGGCGCGGGCGGCGCGTTCCTGGCTCTGCTGCTGATGCTGCGCCAGCTCGCGGCAGCTCTGGTGCCACTGGCGATAATGACCGGCCATGAGCTGAGTAAGCGCATACTCACCGGTATAACCATCGAGCAGCGTTTTTTGATGTTCTGGCTTGGTTAGCAGCTGGTGCGCGTGCTGGCCGTGGATCTGGATAAGCAGCTGGCCGAGCTCGCGAAGCTGGGAGAGAGGAACGGCGGTACCGTTAATGAAGCCGCGCGAGCGGCCGTCGGTGCTGATGACGCGGCGAAGTAAACACTCACGTCCGCTTTCCAGCTGGTTCTCTTCCAGCCAGCGCTGCGCGGCGGGCGTATCCTTTAGCGCGAAGCGCGCGCACAGGTCCGCGCGGCTGGCACCTCTTCGCACCATGTCTGCTTCCGCTCTGCCGCCAAGGCACAGGCCAAGCGCATCGATGGCTATCGATTTCCCCGCACCGGTTTCTCCGGTGATGGCGGTCATGCCGCTGTGGAAATCGATCTCCAGTTCACGAACGATAGCAAAATTACTGATGGTGAGTTGCGCCAACATAGCTGCCTTCCTGTATGAAAAACCATTACTGTGTTTTCGTACAGTATAGACTGGTTTTTTATCCAGTAAAGAGGCAGCTTATAAAATCAGAATAATTTTTTCGACCAGCCGAGCTTGGTGCTCAATGTATTGAAATAGCTGTAATCTTTCGGATGAATAAGATTCAGGTGGTAGTCGCAGCGGTGGATTAAGACATCTTCGCCGTCCTGAATCGGCAGGGCTATCTGGCTGTCGCAGCTGATCTCAAGGTCGCTGCAGCGCTGGGAGAAGCGCAGGCGAATGGTGCTGTCGCCGTTAATAACCAGCGGGCGGGCCGAAAGCGTATGCGGGAACATCGGCACCAGGGTGATGGCATCGAGCGAAGGCGTCAGAATAGGGCCTCCGGCGGAGAGCGAATAGGCGGTGGAGCCCGTCGGGGTGGAGATAATCAGGCCGTCGGAGCGCTGGGAGAAGGCAAAGACCTCGTCGATATAGACCTCGAACTCGATCATATGCGCGACCTTGCCCGGATGCAGAACCACTTCATTAATCGCCGTGCTAATGCGTTTCTGGCAATCCTGCTGGCAGACCTGGGCCTCCAGCAGAAAGCGTTTTTCGGCGATATAGTGGCCTTCAAGCACGTCGGCAAGCTGCTGCAGCGCGTTATCCGGGTCGAGGTCGGTCAGGAAACCAAGATTGCCGCGGTTAATGCCGATCACCTGAATATCGTACCGCGCCAGGGTGCGCGCGGCGCCGAGCATGTTGCCATCACCGCCAACGACGACCGCCAGATCCGCCTGCTGGCCAATTTCCGCCAGCGTTCCCGTTTTGACGTTGCTAAGCTGTAGCTCATGGGCGATCTGTTGTTCAACCAGAACTTCATAGCCTTTGCTGCACAGCCAGCGCCAGAGCATTTCATGTGTGGTCAGCGCGGTCGGGTGACGAGGGTGCCCCACAATGCCTATACACTTGAAATGGTTCTTCATGTTCTGGATGTCCTTGCGTTAAATGAATGATGACAATCTGACTGCTTCCCTTGAAACCCGGAAACTGATCCCCATAATAAGCGAAGTTAGCGAGATGAATGCGAAAAAAACGCGGAGAAATTCATGAGTAGTAAAGAACAGAAAACGCCTGACGGGCAAGCCCCGGAAGAAATTATCACGGAACAGCACGACAACGTTGAGGCGGTTGAGCCTGAGGTTTCTGCTGACCAGGTGGATCCGCGCGATGAAAAAATTGCGAATCTGGAAGCGCAGCTGGTTGAAGCCCAGACTCGTGAACGCGAAGGTGTCCTGCGCGTAAAAGCGGAAATGGAAAACCTGCGTCGTCGCACCGAGCTTGACGTGGAAAAGGCGCATAAATTCGCTCTGGAGAAGTTCGTTAACGAACTGCTGCCGGTGATCGATAGCCTGGACCGCGCGCTGGAAGTGGCCGATAAAGCCAACCCGGACATGGCTTCAATGGTTGAAGGTATTGAGCTGACGCTGAAGTCGATGCTGGACGTTGTCCGTAAGTTCGGCGTGGAAGTGATTGCCGATACCAACGTGCCGCTGGATCCTAACGTCCACCAGGCCATCGCGATGGTTGAGTCTGAAGACGTGGCGGCGGGCAACGTGCTGGGCGTGATGCAAAAAGGCTACACCCTGAACGGTCGTACTATTCGCGCAGCGATGGTGACCGTGGCGAAGGCGAAGTAATTCGCTGTAAAACGGCCGCCCGCGGGCGGCCGTTTTTTTATGCTTTATTTCCCTGCGCTGGCGCCGGTTTGGCGGCAAAAAAAACGGCGAACCGAGGTTCACCGCTTCACTGAGTTCATGCCCGATTATTCCGCCGCGCTTTCACGAAGCGGCTTCACCGGCATCACCTTCACCTGCTTAATCATATTGTCCTGAACGTCGAGAATATCGATGTCGTACAGCTCGATGCGCACGCGGGTGCCGGGAACGGGGATCTCTTCCAGCGCTTCGAGAATAATGCCGTTAATCGTTCGGGCTTCGTCTTCCGGCAGGTGCCAGTTAAACGCCTTATTGATTTCACGAACGTTGGCGCTACCGTCAATAATCACCGAGCCGTCGTTGAGCGGGGTCACTTCCTCCGCCAGGGTGGGTGACATCGAGGTCGTAAAGTCGCCGACAATCTCTTCCAGAATATCTTCAACGGTCACCAGGCCCTGGATATCGCCATACTCGTCGACTACCAGCCCCACCTTCTTCTTATTGCGCTGAAATTTCACCAGCTGCGTGCTTAGCGGCGTGCCTTCCGGCACGAAGTAAATCTCGTCCGCGGCGCGGAGCATCACCTCTTTGGTGAACTCCTTTTTCTCGGTCATCAGGCGGTAGGCCTCCCTGACGCGCAGCATGCTGATGGCGTCATCAAGCGAACCGCGGTAGAGCACAATGCGGCCGTGCGGCGAGTGGGTGAGCTGGCGGACGATAGACTTCCAGTCATCGTTAATATCGATGCCGATAATCTCATTACGCGGAACCATAATGTCGTCCACGCTGACCTTCTCGAGGTCCAGCACCGACAGCAGCATGTCCTGATTGCGGCGGGAGATCTGCGTGCGCGATTCATTCACGATGGTGCGCAGCTCGTCCTTGCTCAGCGCCCCGCTGATAATGATATCGGTCTTGATGCCCATCATTCGCATCAGCAGGCGGGTGATGGTGTTCAGCAGCCACACCAGCGGCATCATCAGCACCTGCAGCGGCGCCAGCAGTAAGCTGCTCGGATAGGCGACTTTCTCCGGATACAGCGCGGCGATAGTCTTGGGCAGGACCTCGGCAAAGACCAGCACCACGAAGGTCAGAACACCGGTAGCAATCGCGACGCCGGCATCGCCGTACAGGCGCATGCCGACGATAGTGCCCAGCGCGGAGGCGAGGATATTGACCAGGTTGTTGCCGATCAGCACCAGGCTGATTAAGCGATCGGGTTTGCGCAGCAGCTTTTCGACGCGCTTCGCCTGGCGGTTACCCTGTTTCGCCATATGACGCAGGCGGTAGCGGTTCAGCGTCATCATGCCGGTCTCAGAACCGGAGAAATAGGCTGAGATGATCACCATGATAATCAACGTCACGATTAGCGTGGTGGTAGAGATGTGTTCCAGGAGGGACTCCTTAAAGCCTGTCCCACCGGGCGATTACCGGCCTGACCCGGCAGCATCTGGGATCCTCGCATACTCAGAGTATGCGGCGGTTTGTCCGCGCTGCCGGCGCCTGTCGCAATGCTGCCCGGTGGAGTTGCTCGTAGTCTGGATTTAGCTAATAAACTGCTGAAGGACGCGGCTGCCAAAATAAGCCAGCGTCAGTAGGCCTGCGCCGGTGACGTTAAACCAGACGACCCGGCGACCGCGCCAGCCTTCATGGTAGTGTCCCCAGAGCAGGACGATATAAACGAACCACGCCACGATCGACAGCACGGCTTTATCAATGTTTTCCGTGCTGAACAGGTTATTCATATAGAACAGCCCGGTGCACAGCGTCAGCGTCAGCAGCACCACGCCGACCTGGGTGATATGAAACATTTTACGCTCAATACTCATCAGCGGCGGCATTTCGTGACTAAAAGCCAGCTTTTTGTTTTTCAGCTGATAGTCAATCCAGGCCAGCTGCAGGGCATACAGGGCGGCGATGATCAGCGTCGCGTAAGAGAAGAGCGAAAGGCCAATATGCACCAGCATGCCTGGGGTTGTTTCCAGGTGCGTGATGTACTCGTTGGGTACGAAGGTGGCGAAGGCCAGATTGATCAGCGCAAACGCGTAGACGATGGGCAGCAGCAGCCAGCCTCGGTTGCGCGACGCGACGATGGTCATCACCGTACAGATCATCAGGCTGACCAGCGAGCCGACGTTGAGTAAGCTGAGATTTTGCCCGCTACCGCCGCCGGGGAAAATGCGTGACTCCAGCGCAAAAGCATGACAAATCAGCGCAATAGTTGCGGAAAGTATCGCCATCCGCCGCCAGCTGCTGTTCTTTTGCAGCAGGCCGGGAACGATCAGCGCCAGGCTGACGGAATAGGCGACAAGCGAGAGTAGAGCAAAAACAGGCATATGGGCGTCGACTGTTGACTAAACAAGAAAGAGAAGCAGTATAGCGTTACGCGACGTCGGCTCCAACCGTTGCATCACATCCCGGTACATGTCGTGTTATACTGCGGCAAATTTGTATTTGTGGTGTCGCTGCGGCGACCGACAGTTTCCACCTCAGGCGAGAGACAATGTTTGATAATTTAACCGATCGTTTGTCGCGTTCGCTGCGCAACATCAGCGGCCGCGGACGCCTTACCGAAGACAACATTAAAGAAACCCTGCGTGAAGTGCGCATGGCGCTGCTCGAGGCAGACGTTGCTCTGCCCGTCGTGCGTGATTTCATCAGCCGCGTAAAAGAGAGCGCGGTGGGTCATGAAGTTAACAAAAGCCTGACGCCGGGCCAGGAATTCGTCAAGATCGTGCGCAACGAGCTGGTTGCGGCGATGGGCGAAGAGAACCAGGCGCTGGACTTAGCCGCTCAGCCGCCGGCCGTAGTGCTGATGGCGGGCCTGCAGGGCGCCGGTAAAACCACCAGCGTCGCGAAGCTGGGTAAATTCCTCCGTGAGAAGCACAAAAAGAAAGTGCTGGTTGTCTCCGCGGACGTTTATCGCCCGGCGGCGATTAAACAGCTGGAAACGCTGGCCGAACAGGTGAGCGTTGATTTCTTCCCGTCCGACGTCGGCCAGAAGCCGATCGACATCGTTAACGCCGCGCTGAAAGAAGCGAAGCTGAAGTTCTACGACGTGCTGCTGGTGGATACCGCCGGTCGTCTGCACGTTGACGAAGCGATGATGGACGAAATCAAGCAGGTTCACGCTGCCCTTAACCCGGTAGAGACCCTGTTTGTCGTTGATGCGATGACCGGCCAGGATGCGGCGAACACGGCGAAAGCGTTTAATGAAGCGCTGCCGCTGACCGGCGTCGTGCTGACTAAAGTGGACGGCGACGCCCGCGGCGGTGCGGCCCTGTCGATTCGTCATATCACCGGTAAGCCAATTAAATTCCTCGGCGTCGGCGAAAAAACCGAAGCCCTGGAGCCGTTCCATCCGGATCGTATTGCCTCCCGTATTCTCGGCATGGGCGACGTGCTGTCGCTGATCGAAGATATCGAGAGCAAGGTTGATCGCGCGCAGGCCGAAAAGCTGGCCTCCAAGCTGAAAAAGGGCGACGGCTTTGACCTTACCGACTTCCTCGAGCAGCTGCGTCAGATGAAGAACATGGGCGGCATGGCCAGCCTGATGGGCAAGCTGCCGGGTATGGGGCAGATCCCGGACAACGTTAAGTCGCAGATGGACGATAAAGTGCTGGTGCGGATGGAAGCCATCATCAACTCGATGACGCTGAAAGAGCGCGCCAAGCCTGAGATCATCAAAGGCTCGCGCAAGCGCCGTATCGCCGCGGGCTGCGGGATGCAGGTGCAGGACGTTAACCGTCTGCTCAAGCAGTTTGACGATATGCAGCGCATGATGAAGAAGATGAAGTCGAAAGGCGGCATGATGAAGATGATGCGCGGCATGAAAGGTATGATGCCGCCGGGCTTCCCTGGTCGTTAATACGCGTCATCATTCAAGCCGCAGATGCGTTGGCTGCATTCGCTCACCCCGGTCACGTACTTGCGTACGCTCCCGGGGATTTACTCACTTGCCGCCTGCCTGCAACTCGAATTATTTAGCGTATTGCAGTTTTGAATTGATTTTTGCACAGAAATCAGTAAAATTTTCGGGCTTTTAATATGACACCCGGGCCCCGTTCCTCGATGGGGCCCGGTTGTTCTATTCACACAAGAGGATGTTATGGTAACTATTCGTTTAGCTCGTCACGGCGCTAAAAAGCGTCCGTTCTACCAGGTTGTTGTCACCGACAGCCGTAATGCACGCAACGGTCGCTTCATCGAGCGCGTTGGTTTCTTCAACCCGATCGCTTCCGCGAAAGAAGAAGAAACTCGTCTGGATCTGGATCGTATCGCTCACTGGGTTGGCCAGGGCGCTACCGTTTCCGATCGCGTAGCTACGCTGATCAAAGCAGCGAACAAAGCAGCTTAATCTGTCACGGTGGTCATGATGAGCAAGCAACACACCGCACAAGCACCTGTTGATCCGATCGTATTGGGCAAAATGGGTTCTTCCTACGGTATCCGTGGTTGGCTCAGAGTGTTTTCCTCCACCGAAGACGCCGAAAGCATTTTTGACTATCAGCCCTGGTTAATCCAGAAGGCGGGTCAGTGGCAGGTTGTTGAGCTGGAAAGCTGGCGCCACCACAATCAGGATATCGTCATCAAGCTGAAGGGCATTGACGATCGCGATGCTGCGAATCTGTTGACTAATTGCGAAATTATCGTGGATTCCTCGCAGCTGCCGAAGCTCGGAGAGGGCGACTATTACTGGAAAGACCTGATGGGCTGCCAGGTAGTCACCACCGAAGGCTATGGCCTGGGTAAAGTCATCGATATGATGGAAACCGGGTCAAATGACGTTCTCGTCATTAAGGCAAACCTGAAAGATGCGTTTGGCATCAAGGAGCGGCTGGTTCCGTTCCTCGATGGGCAGGTTATCAAGAAAGTCGATCTCGCTACTCGTACAATCGAAGTAGATTGGGATCCTGGTTTTTAAATTCTCCGAATAAACGGTAAAAGACGGCGCTATGTGGATTGGCATAATTAGCCTGTTTCCTGAAATGTTCCGCGCAATTACCGATTACGGGGTAACTGGCCGGGCAGTAAAAAATGGCCTGCTGAGCATCCAGAGCTGGAGTCCTCGCGACTTCGCGCATGACCGGCACCGTACCGTGGACGATCGTCCTTACGGCGGCGGACCGGGGATGTTAATGATGGTGCAACCCTTGCGGGACGCCATCCATACAGCAAAAGCCGCGGCAGGTGAAGGCGCTAAGGTGATATATCTGTCGCCTCAGGGACGCAAGCTTGATCAAGCGGGCGTCAGCGAACTGGCAACGAATCAGAAGCTGATTTTGGTGTGCGGTCGCTACGAAGGGATAGACGAGCGCGTAATTCAGACCGAAATTGATGAAGAATGGTCAATCGGCGATTACGTACTCAGCGGTGGTGAGTTACCAGCAATGACGCTGATTGATTCCGTTTCCCGGTTCATTCCGGGGGTTCTGGGTCATGAAGCTTCGGCAACGGAAGATTCCTTTGCCGATGGTCTGCTGGACTGCCCACACTATACCCGCCCTGAAGTGTTAGAAGAGATGGAGGTACCGCCAGTATTGCTGTCGGGAAACCATGCTGAGATACGTCGCTGGCGTTTGAAACAGTCGCTGGGCCGCACCTGGCTTAGAAGACCTGAACTTTTGGAAAACCTGGCTCTGACTGAAGAGCAAGCAAAGTTGCTGGCGCAGTTCAAAACTGAACACGCACAACAGCAGCATAAACATGATGGGATGGCGTAAGCCCCCGATATCAGTTTACCCAGGATAAGAGATTAAATTATGAGCAACATTATTAAGCAAATTGAACAAGAACAGATGAAGCAGGACGTACCTTCCTTCCGCCCGGGTGATTCCGTGGAAGTGAAAGTATGGGTTGTTGAAGGTTCCAAAAAACGTCTGCAGGCATTCGAGGGCGTGGTTATCGCTATTCGTAACCGCGGTCTGCACTCTGCATTCACTGTTCGTAAAATTTCCAACGGCGAAGGCGTTGAGCGTGTCTTCCAGACTCACTCTCCGGTAGTTGACAGCATTGCTGTTAAACGTCGTGGTGCTGTACGTAAAGCTAAACTGTACTACCTGCGTGAGCGTACCGGTAAGTCTGCTCGTATCAAAGAGCGTCTTAACTAAGATTCGCTTTCGCGACATCCTGATAAAAAGGGCTGGCCTGATAGGCTGGCCCTTTTTTTATCTTTGTTTTAACTATCTTGATGTAAATCATTTACAATATCGCCCTCACGATGGAGGGGCGGTGGCCGGCAATATTTATCGACAGTCAGCACATAAACGGCGGGCCGCATGGCTGGCGCTGTTTTCGATCCTGCTGATCGTCGTCGCACCGCTGATCTCTATCTCATTGCAAAAAGATCCGATGGGCGCGATGCCCGGGATGCACCACGCGATGATGATGGCGGACACGCCTCACGCCATGGAAATGCCGCACGGCATGGCGATGTCCCATTCCGCTGCGCAGACGTCTGCGCCTTCGCATACCCTGCCGGCCGACCACGCCGAGGCCTGCGGTTACTGCGTGCTGCTAGCCCACGTGCCGGGCCTGCTGCTGGCGCTGGCGCTGTTTATTACCTTCATCCTGCGTCGGCTGCGTCTCTTTACGGCCCGTCCGGTGCAGAAGCATTGGCACTTCTTCCCCTGGCTCTATCCCGACACTCGCGCGCCGCCGCGGCAGTCCGCTGTTTCCTGTTGATAAAAAATAATGTGCGCACTGCGCAACGTTCTCTTTTTGCTTTCGGAAAGGAAAAGTATGACTACCTGCACCTCGCGCGCGGCATGGCTGAACCTGCTGCGACGTCTTCATTTTTATATTGGCCTGTTTATCGGGCCGTTTATCTTCGTGGCCGCGCTAACCGGTACGCTGTACGTGGCCACGCCGCAGCTGGAAAACTGGCTATATCACGACGCGCTGAGCGCGACACCCGGCGGAGAGAAGCAGCCGCTGAGCGCCCAAATAGCGGCCGCGGAGGCGCTAACTCAGGGAAATCTTCGCCTGCAGGCGGTGCGCCCGGCCATAGTCGCCGGCGAGACCACGCGGGTGATGTTCGCCGACCCGCAGCTGGGAGAGTCGGAATCCCGGGCGCTGTTTATCGATCCGGTCACCTTGCAGGTTAAAGGTGATATGACGGTCTATGGCACCAGCGGTATTTTGCCCCTGCGCCAGTGGATCGATTATGCGCACAGGTCCCTGCTGGCAGGAAATATCGGGCGGCTGTATAGCGAGCTGGCGGCATCCTGGATGTGGGTTGCCGCGCTGGGGGGCATTGCGCTATGGGCCATGACCCGGCCCCGCCGGCGGATCAATAACCGCCAGCAAAATACGCGCCGGCTGCATGCTTCCCTCGGCTGGGTGCTGCTGGCGGGCATGCTGCTGTTCTCCGCGACCGGCTTAACCTGGTCGCAGTGGGCCGGGGATAATGTCGATAAGATGCGCGCCGCATTCGGCTGGCTGACGCCGCAGGTCAACGCCCGGCTGCACGCCGCGATGCCGATGGCTCATGATGCCCATGCTGAGCATCATATGGGCAATATGGCGATGCCCGAAACGATGCCGCCGCTGCAGGGCGAGCAGTTTGACCAGGTGCTGACGCTCGCGCGTAGCACAGGTCTCGACGCCAGCAAGCTTGAAATTCGCCCTCCCAAAGGGGCGGGGTTCGCCTGGACGGTGAACGAAATAGACCGAAGCTGGCCGACCCGGGTGGATGCGGTAGCGATTGACGGTGAGCGGATGCAGGTTGTTGACCGTACGCGCTTTGCCGATTTCCCGCTGATGGCGAAACTCACCCGCTGGGGCGTCGATTTCCACATGGGGATCCTCTTTGGCCTGGCGAATCAGCTGCTGCTGATCGCCTTTGGCGCGGCGCTGTGCGTGATGATCGTCGTTGGGTATCGCTTATGGTGGATCCGCCGTCCGCCGAAGGCGGCGTTTAATCCGGCAGGTACGCTGGTGCGGGCCTGGCTTAATCTGGCATGGCCCGCCCGTACGCTCACGCTGGTGATAGCCGTCCTGCTGGGACTGGCGCTGCCGCTGATGGGCGCCAGCCTGCTGCTGGGTATTGTTGTGGACTATCTGCGCTGGCGTGCGGCCAGCGCTGTGACGCTCGCCAGTTCAGTAGACTAAGGGAGTTAAGGCGTGCTGATAACCACCGTCACCCGGCGGTTTTCGGCACGACCTTTTGCCGTATCGTTGCTGGCAATCGGATATTTTTTACCTAACCCGCGGGTCGTTAAATTGCCGCGCGGGATGCCGGCACCTTCCGCCCAGGCGTCAGCGACGCTGTTGGCGCGTTTCAGCGACAGCATCTCGTTGTAGCCATCTTCGCCATAGTTATCCGTATGACCATCTAAACGGCTGTGCGTAATCCCGGTTGAGGCAAGGCGAGAAGCCATGCTGTGAATTTGCTGCTGGCTCTCGGGACGCAGGCGGTAGTCATTTTTATCAAACAGAATGGTGTCAGAGATGCCCAGGGACCAGTCGCCGTTACTTTCCGTAAAGCCGTAGGACTTCATCGCCGCAACCTGCTGCGGAGAGAATTTTCCTTGCGGAGCCTGGCAGCCGGTGAGAAAAACTGCGGCCAGCAGAGCGGGAGCAAAATATTTCCTGAGCATGATGATTCCTTTTATTTTTGTACCTGCTGCAAACGCTGATGTTTCATCCGATACATATTTTGATCGGCAAACTCTTGCAGATTTTCGGCAGAAGTATGCTCCCACGCCAGCGCGTAACCAATGCTGAGCGACAGGGTAGCGGTGTGGCCGTTGTGCAGATTAAACGGCTGGAGAAACTGTGCCGAGAGTAAGTCGCACTGCGCCTGGACTTCAGCCTCGGTGTGGACATTACGCAGCAGAATGGCAAATTCGTCGCCGCCTAACCGCCACGCCTGATGGTGGGTACCGGCAAACGCCATCAGCCGGCTGGCCACTTCGATTAAGACCTTATCGCCCGTCGCGTGTCCCCAGTTATCGTTGATGAGCTTGAAGTTGTCGCCATCAAGGAATAAGAGCGCGGAGCTGCGGTGGGTGACGTCGTCATTCATCAGTTTGCCGATGACGTTACGAAACGCCGCGCGGTTGGCAAGCCCGGTCAGGGGATCGTGCAGAGAGCTGCGCAGAAGCTGGGCGTTTTTGGCCTGCAGCTGCCGCTGCCAGTCCTCCATCTCGCCGAGCAGGCTGTTAAAGTCCTGGGCGAAAAGATGAAACTCTTCAATGTGTTCTTCGGGAACGCGACGAGAGAAGTGGCGGTTTTCCCGGATATCGTGCACCACTTCGGTAATGCTCTGCAGCGCGGTAACGATGCCGCGGTGCAGGGAGTGGGTCAGCAGCAGGGCGATAAAGGACGCCAGCAGGATGCTGCCGGTCAGGACGATAATGGAAATGCCGAGGAAGTGGCTTATCAGCCGATCCAGCGCCGTCAGGCGAAGCTCGCCGATCGTTTTCCCTTCATGCCAGATGGGCTGCACGGTGGGCTGTGGGAAAAGCCATTTGCTGATAAGGCCGCTGAGCTTTTCTTCGCTCACCAGATCGTGGTTATGCCAGAGGGCAAAATGCTTTTTCTGGCTATCAAGCACCAGCGCTTCGGAAAACTGTCCCTGCTTCCCCAGCGTCGCCAGCGTATCTTCTGCCGCCGCGCTGTCGCCAAACACCAGCGCCGCTTCAAGGCTGCGGCTCATTGTGGCGGCAGTGAGTTCGAGATTCTTCTGCGCGTATTGTTTCAGCGTGAATACGGAGGCGGTGCTGAGCAGCAGCCAGACCAGAGTCATCGATATGATTACGCTTATCATGCTGATACGGCGTAGCGCTCTTTTGAAGGTGGGGCGCGGGCCCTTAGGATAATCCTTATTCATGTGCGTTTTTCCGGGCAAGCATCAGTACATCTGGATTGACCCGCACACCGCTGTGCGTCAGGACATCAAGATTAACGGAGAATTTGACCCTGTCGTCATTGATGATCAGGCAAAAAGCACTGCCAATCGCGCATTCGGTATTCTGTTCCGCGATAAGTAATAGGGGCCTTGGCCGGTATTTAGAGGTGAATTCGGACTGCTGTGACGGCGATTCGCTACCAAAATAAAAACCATCACAAACCGTATTCAGCGCTTCCTCTGTGCTGTGAACAACGACCGGCTGGTAGGGCAAAGCCTCGGGCGATTGCTGGGTCAGACTTTGGGTGTAGCGTGACGTAGAGAAAATACACAGCCTGGGCTGGGCGGAGAGTTCTGGCCAGCGGGTGTACGTCACGATCCCAGAAACAATGGCTCGCACATTTGCAGACGGCCCGGCGGCAAAAGCGGGATAGCTCACGATGAATAACAAAGAGATCAAAAAAAGACGGTGAAACTGTTTCATTAACGGATCCGTCTGGTTCGTCATGGTACGTGAATTGCAGCGCGCTGTTGCCCGGCCGAAGAATAGCATTGTTGGTGAAAATCGTCATTAGTCACGGTCTGTGCAATGGGTTAATTTTGGCCAGGATTTTTCGTAAAGAAAAGGTGGCCCAGCGGATAAATTTTGAACGGTCGTTGCGGGTAGTGTTAATTTAAGTTTACGTTTTATGGCGGATGAGGAGCCATTTATTTTGCTTGTGTAAAGTAAAATTTACGGAATATGGATTGAAATCTTTACTTTGTGTGGTATCGTTACGTTCTCCTCAGTGAGGAAAACACTATCGCAAACGAGCTACCCAGGATCGCAATCATGCAAAAAGACGCGCTGAATAACGTACATATTACCGATGAACAGATTTTGATCACTCCGGATCAGCTGAAGGCTGAATTCCCGCTGAGCCTTGAACAAGAAGCGCAGATTGCGCAGTCCCGTCAGACTATCTCGGACATTATTGCCGGCCGCGATCCGCGCCTGTTGGTGGTCTGCGGTCCTTGCTCAATTCACGATCCGGAAGCGGCAATCGAGTACGCTCATCGTTTTAAAGCACTTGCCGAAGAGGTCAGCGATAGCCTCTACCTGGTAATGCGCGTCTATTTTGAAAAACCCCGCACCACCGTCGGTTGGAAAGGGCTGATTAACGATCCGCACATGGATGGCTCGTTTGACGTTGAAGGCGGTCTGAAGATTGCGCGCCAGCTGCTGGTCGAACTGGTCAATATGGGGCTGCCGCTGGCCACTGAAGCGCTGGATCCTAACAGCCCGCAATACCTCGGCGATCTGTTCAGCTGGTCGGCGATCGGCGCACGTACTACTGAGTCCCAGACGCACCGCGAAATGGCATCCGGCCTGTCAATGCCGGTCGGCTTTAAAAACGGTACCGACGGTAGCCTGGCGACGGCGATCAACGCCATGCGCGCCGCGGCGATGCCGCACCGCTTTGTCGGGATTAACCAGGCCGGCCAGGTCTGCCTGCTGCAAACCCAGGGTAACCCGGATGGTCACGTCATTCTGCGCGGCGGTAAAGCGCCAAACTACGGCCCGCAGGACGTCGAGCAGTGCGAAAAAGAGATGACTCAGGCGGGACTGAAGCCGTCGCTGATGGTAGATTGCAGTCATGGTAATTCCAATAAAGACTACCGCCGTCAGCCAGCGGTGGCAGAATCCGTCGTCGCGCAGATCAAGGATGGCAATCGTTCCATTATTGGCCTGATGATTGAGAGTAATATCCACGAAGGCAACCAGTCCTCTGAGCAGCCGCGTTGCGATATGAAATACGGCGTATCCGTCACCGATGCTTGCATCAGCTGGGAAACCACCGATGCGTTGCTCCGCGAACTTGATAAGGATCTGCGCGGCCATCTGGCGGCTCGTCTGGCGTAAGAGGATAGTATGGTTGCTGAACTGACCGCGTTGCGCGATCAAATTGATGAAGTTGATAAGGCGCTGCTGAGCCTGCTGGCTAAGCGCCTGGAGCTGGTGGCGGAAGTGGGCGAGGTCAAGAGCAAATACGGCCTGCCCATTTACGTCCCGGAGCGGGAGGCGGCGATGCTGGCCTCCCGCCGCGAAGAGGCTGCCGCGCTCGGCGTGCCGCCGGATCTGATTGAAGACGTGCTGCGCCGTGTGATGCGCGAGTCCTATTCCAGCGAAAACGACAAAGGTTTTAAAACCCTTTGCCCGAACCTGCGGCCGGTGGTGATTGTCGGCGGCGGCGGGCAGATGGGGCGCCTGTTCGAGAAAATGCTGACGCTTTCAGGCTACCGGGTACGTATTCTGGAGAAAGAAGACTGGCCGCGGGCGACGGAGATTGTTGCCGACGCCGGGATGGTGATCGTCAGCGTCCCTATTCATACCACGGCTGAAACGATTGCCCGGCTGCCTTCGCTGCCGGCGGACTGCATTTTGGTTGACCTGGCATCAATTAAAGCGGAGCCGCTGCAGGCGATGCTGGCGGCGCATAATGGCCCGGTGCTGGGCTTACATCCGATGTTCGGCCCGGACAGCGGCAGCCTTGCCAAGCAGGTTGTGGTCTACTGCGACGGCCGCCAGCCGGAAGCCTATCAGTGGTTCCTTGAGCAAATTCAGGTTTGGGGCGCCCGTCTGCATCGCATCAGCGCCGTTGAGCACGATCAGAACATGGCCTTTATTCAGGCTCTGCGCCACTTTGCGACCTTTGCCTATGGCCTGCACCTGGCGGAAGAGAACGTTCGCCTGGAGCAACTGCTGGCGCTGTCGTCACCGATTTACCGCCTTGAGCTGGCGATGGTGGGCCGGCTGTTCGCCCAGGATCCGCAGCTCTACGCCGACATCATTATGTCGTCGGAGAGTAACCTGGCATTGATTAAGCGCTACTACCAGCGTTTTGGCGAGGCGATTGGCCTGCTGGAGCAGGGAGATAAGCAGGCGTTTATCGACAGCTTCCGCAAAGTTGAGCACTGGTTTGGCGATTATGCCCAGCGCTTCCAGAGCGAAAGCCGCACGCTGCTGCGCCAGGCGAATGATAATCGGCAGTAGCTGAAAACCGTATATAATCAAAGCCAGAGGGGCAACCCGCTGGCTTTTTTTATAGGGATGAAAACGATGGCTGAACCGCAACCGCTGTTTGATTACGCCGGACACCTGCCGGAATGCCCGACCTGGAACGACGCTGAGCAAGCTCTGTACTGGGCCGATATTATGGAGTGCGAAATTCACCGCTACGACGTCCGCAGCGGCGAGCATCAGGTCCTGCAGTTTCCTGAAGAGGTCGGCTGCTTTGCGCTGCGTGAGAAGGGTGGCTTTATCGTGGCGCTGCGTAGCGCTATCTGGTTAACCGATGCGCGCGGCCTGCTGCGCCGCAAAATCTGCGATAACCCAAGCAACCCGCAGCTGGCCCGTTTTAACGACGGCGGAACCGATCGCGACGGGCGCTTTTATGCCGGCACCTTCTGGGCGCCGGGAGATTATAACGGCGCGCTTCTGGTGCGTATTGACAGCGATCTTACCCCGCGGGTCATCCAGTGTGATATCCACGGCGCTAACGGCCTCGCCTTTAGCGAGGACCGGCGCTGGATGTATACCTCCGATACGCCGAATGCCGTTATCTACCGTACGCCGCTGGATGAGCAGGGCGAGCCGGGCAGGCGTGAGGTTTTCCGACGTTTTCAGCCGGGGGAGGGCATTCCTGACGGTGCGGCTATCGATGTCGAAGGGTGCTACTGGAGCGCGATGTTTGACGGCTGGCGTATAGCCCGCTTCTCGCCGACCGGCGAACAGCTGGAAGAGTATCGTCTGCCGGTACGCTGCCCGACGATGGTCTGTTTTGGCGGGGCGGATATGCGTACGCTGTTTATCACCACCACCCGGGAAAACATGGCAGCGGATGAAGTGGCGAAATATCCGCTCTCCGGCGCGATCTTCACCCTGCCGGTTGCGGTGGCAGGGATGAAGAAGCGGGCGTTTATCGAGCGTTAGATGGGCTCGACGGGCACCACGTTTTCGCCAGGATAGCAGCCCAGTACCTTCATTGAGCGGGTGATCTCCGCCAGCTCCTTGAGCGCTTTGCGCATGGGGATGGATTCCAGGTTGGCCTGAATATCCAGATAAAACATCTCTTCCCACGGGTTGCCGTAGATTGGGCGCGACTCCAGCTTGGTCATGATCAGGTTGTGGTTGCGCAGTACCAGCAGCGCTTCTACCAGCGCACCCGCCTGCTGGCCGGTCGCGATGAGCAGGGTGGTTTTTGCCGGAACCTGATCGGAGACGTTCACCGCCTTGCGCGCCAGTACCAGGAAGCGGGTGATATTTTGCGTCTGGTTGGCCTCGCAGTGTTCAAGCACCTGCAGTCCGTACAGCGCACCGCCGGCTTCGCTGCCCAGCGCCGCGATGGTTGGCGATTTAGCCTGCGCGACTTTCTCCATTGCCGCCGAGGTACTTTCGGTATATTCGATTTTCCAGTGCGGATAGCGGCTTAGATACTGGCTACACTGCTGGAACGGCTGCGGATGGCTGTAGACGGTGGTAATTTGCTGCGGATCGGTAGAGGCGGCAACCAGGACGCAGTGATCGATAGGGATCGTCAGCTCACCAACGATCGACAGGGTGGTGTGCTGCAGCAGATCGTAGACGTCGTTGATCCCGCCGGAGCTGGTGTTTTCGATCGGTACTACCGCGTAGTCGGCCTGGCCGGTTTCAACCTGGTCGAAGATATCCGCAAACCTGGCGCAGCCGCTTTCGATAAACTGTTCGAAATGGCGGGCCGCATATTGCCGCGCGGCAAGGTGCGAGTATGACCCTTTTGGCCCCAGAAACGCGACGCGCGCTGAATGTGGGTTGATCTTATTCAGGTGCTGCTGCAGCAGGGTTTGCTGGGTGAGAACAGAATCCTCGATGATCAGCTGGAACAGGCGGGTGATGTAGTGCGCGTCCAGATGGTGAGCTTTGCCCAGGGTCATCAGGCGCTCCAGCAGGTCACGCTCGCGGTCGATATCGCGTACCGGGCGATGCGACGCCAGCTTGGCCTTGCCGACTTCGACAGCCAGCCCGCGGCGCTCTGCCAGCAGCGCGAGCAGCTTCTCATCCAGGGCGCTTATCTTATCGCGCAGGGCCAGTAATGGATTTTCCTCGGTCATATGTGTTGCCTTTCTTGTTATTGGTTTAGATACCCTAAATCGTTCGAGCCACCGACAGCGCGCGTGCAGCCTGAAAAATAGCGGGCATAAATAAAAAAGGCCTCCCTGGTGGGAGGCCTTGTAGTTCGTCTTCGCATTCTTTATCACACGACGAATTGCCTCCCAATTAGGGGAAGGTAAAAAAGAATGCGAAGAAGAACGGCAGTAGTTTCAAGATAAATTCCTTTAATCAGCTGGGATTACAGTACCCGGACTGTTTTCATCCTGTCAATAAAAAACGCGCCCGAAGGCGCGTGGCGTTACACAATATTAAGTTAAGGACAGTAAAGTTAAGGATTACTCTTCTTCTTCCACAAAGCCTGCCTCTTTCACCGATGTTGCGGCGCGGCGGGCTTCCCCTTTGTGTTGCACTTTGTTCAGCTGCCGTTCCAGCTTGTTGATTAATTCGTTGATCGCGGCGTACATATCTTCACTTCGCGCGCTGGCAACCAGGTGACCGTTTGGCGTATTGATGGTTGCGTCAGCGACAAAACCTTGCGGCTCCTTGGAGAGAATGATGTGCGGGTTGATTAAGTGGGTTTGCCATTTATCCAATTTGGCGAGACGGTCTGCGACATGCTGGCGAATAGCCGGAGTAATTTCCATTTGTTTACTGGTAATGTTCATTGTCATAAATTTTACCTCTTGTCTTTCCCGTCTTGGTGAACTCAGCATACCTCGCCCAATGTCAAAATGCGTGATATAAATCACATTTTAATGTCACTTTTTGTCAACAAATGCAATTTGTGAGGCAGGACAGGAACGGGGGAGATTTTACTTGTCGAACGCGGGAAAGAGCGTCATATTTGATGGGATGACTTGACGCTAAAACGCTTCAGCGTATAGCTCTGATGAATAAAAAAACGGCAGCCCCAGGGCTGCCGTTTTGCTTACCTCAAAAGCGATCAGGTGTTTTTGCCGTTAGCCGCGATAATTTTGGCCACCTTGTCTGCCTGTGCGTTCATTTGCATCTGGCGATAGGCGTTTTCCATTTTCGGCAATGCGTCGCGGGTAGCCTGCGCGTCCGGATAGCTACGCAGCATGCCGTCAACGCGGTTTACGACGGCAACCCACGCGCCGCGGTCGGTATAGTAATCAACGACCGACAGTTCGTACTTCGCCAGACGATCCTTCAGGAACACCATACGTTTGTAGGCGTCGGTCGAATACTGGCTGTTCGGATAGCCGCGCACCAGCTTCGAGAAGTCATTGAAGGCATCGCGTGCGTGCTGCGGGTCGCGATCGGAGCGATCGACACCGAAGAATCCCTGCAGCGCGCTATCATCCAGAGCCATATTTGTCAGACCACGCATATAAATGACGTAATCAATGTTAGGATGGGTCGGGTTCAGACGAACAAAGCGGTCGATGGCTGCCTGAGCTAACGGCAGATCGGCATTTTTGTAGTACGCATAAATCAGGTCCAGCTGTACCTGTTGGGAATAAGGGCCGAACGGATAGCGATTATCCAACGCTTCCAGTTGCGTTATTGCCTGTTTCCAGTTACCGTCCTGCAGTTTTTGCTGGGCAGTCGCGTAGATTTCATTCGGCGGATTATCAGGCACCTCTTCCTTTGAGCCGGAGCAACCCACCAAAGCCAGGCTCAGTGTGGCAGCTGCCACCAGGTATTTCATGCGCGTCATGACGTTTTGACTTCCTCAAAATGTTTATGCGGGAGAATCTCTGTTCCTGCTCCCGATTAAGACCAGCTACAATAGCACACTATATTATACGGCAAAGCCGTAAAACCCAACGTTAAACGAAGAAGCTGTATATGGCACAACGAGTACAACTCACCGCAACGGTGTCCGAAAATCAACTCGGGCAACGCTTAGATCAGGCTTTGGCCGAAATGTTCCCGGATTATTCGCGTTCGCGCATAAAAGAATGGATCCTTGACCAGCGAGTGCTGGTAAACGGCGCTGTCAGCGACAAGCCGAAAGAGAAAGTTTTAGGGGGAGAAAGCGTCTCTATCGATGTTGAAATCGAAGAAGATGTGCGCTTCGAACCGCAGGATATTCCGCTCAATATCGTCTACGAGGATGACGACATCCTTGTGATCAATAAGCCGCGCGGCCTGGTTGTCCATCCGGGGGCGGGCAATCCTGACGGTACTGTGCTGAATGCGCTGCTGCACTACTGTCCGTCGATTGCCGATGTTCCGCGTGCGGGCATTGTCCACCGTCTGGATAAGGACACCACCGGCCTGATGGTTGTGGCGAAAACCATCCCGGCGCAGACGCGTCTGGTGGAGTCGCTGCAGCTGCGCGAAATCACCCGTGAATATGAAGCGGTAGCGATTGGCCACATGACCTCTGGCGGCACGGTAGAAGAACCGATTAGTCGTCACCCGACCAAGCGTACGCATATGGCGGTGCACCCGATGGGGAAACCGGCGGTAACGCATTACCGCATTATGGAGCATTTCCGTATTCATACGCGTCTGCGCCTGCGTCTGGAAACCGGCCGTACCCACCAGATCCGCGTACACATGGCGCATATCACCCATCCGCTGGTTGGCGATCAGGTTTACGGCGGCCGTCCGCGTCCGCCAAAAGGGGCGTCAGAGGAGTTCATCACCGCACTGCGCCAGTTCGATCGTCAGGCTCTGCACGCCACGATGCTGCGTCTGTATCATCCGATCAGCGGTATTGAGATGGAGTGGCATGCGCCGATCCCTCAGGATATGATTGAGCTGATTGACGCGATGCGCGCCGATTATGAAGAGCACAAGGACCGTATTGACTGGCTATGACTAAACTGATTGTACCGCAGTGGCCAATGCCGGAAGGCGTGGCGGCCTGTAGCTCCACGCGCGTTGGCGGCGTCAGCCTGCCTCCGTATGGCTCGCTTAATCTGGGCGCCCATTGCGGAGACAATCTGCCCGATGTTGAAGAGAACCGCCGACGGATGTTTGCCGCAGGCGGGCTCCCGGCGTATCCGGTGTGGCTCGAACAGGTCCACGGTACGGCGGTGCTGAAACTCGACGGCGGGCCGTATGCCTCAAAACGCGCGGATGCATCATACTGTAATACGCCGGGTACCGTTTGCGCCGTGATGACCGCTGACTGCCTGCCGGTGCTTTTTTGCAACCGTGCGGGTACCGAAGTGGCGGCGGCCCACGCGGGCTGGCGCGGACTATGCGACGGCGTGCTGGAGGAAACGGTCGCCTGCTTCGCCGATAAGCCGGAGAATATTCTGGCGTGGCTCGGGCCGGCTATCGGTCCCGAGGCTTTTGAAGTCGGCGCGGAGGTTCGCGAAGCCTTTATGAGCAAAGACGCGAAGGCCGACAGCGCTTTTCGTCCGGTCGGTGAGAAATACTTTGCCGATATCTATCAACTGGCTCGTCAGCGCCTGGCCAACGTCGGCGTGGAGCAAATCTTCGGCGGCGATCGCTGTACGCTAAGCGAAAAGGACGATTTTTTCTCTTATCGCCGTGATAAGACGACGGGTCGTATGGCTAGTTTTATCTGGCTGATATAACCTGGTGCATCAAGACGGTCCGGAAGGCAGACTTATTTTTCGCATAGTTCAGGTCTTTAACCTTGAATAATTGAGGGATGACCTCATTTAATCTCCAGTAGCAAATTTGACCTGTTATGGGAGGAGTTATGCGTCTGGACCGTCTTACCAATAAATTCCAGCTTGCTCTTGCCGATGCCCAGTCGCTCGCGCTAGGGCACGACAACCAATTCATCGAACCTCTTCATCTAATGAGCGCCTTGCTAAATCAGGAAGGGGGATCGGTACGTCCTTTATTAACGTCAGCGGGCATTAACGCCGGCGAGTTAAGCACCAGTATTACTCAGGCGTTGAGCCGTTTACCGCAGGTGGAAGGCACCGGCGGCGACGTGCAGCCGTCGCAGGATCTGGTGCGTATTCTGAACCTTTGCGACAAGCTGGCGCAAAAGCGGAAGGACAACTTTATTTCGTCGGAACTGTTCGTTCTGGCGGCGCTTGAATCACGCGGTACGCTAACCGATCTGTTGAAATCTGCCGGTGCAACAACCGCCAATGTGACTCAGGCGATTGAACAAATGCGTGGAGGTGAAAGCGTGAACGATCAGGGTGCCGAAGACCAACGTCAGGCATTGAAAAAATTTACCGTCGATCTGACCGAGCGTGCCGAACAGGGCAAGCTGGATCCGGTTATCGGTCGTGATGAAGAGATTCGCCGTACTATTCAGGTACTGCAGCGGCGCACTAAAAATAACCCGGTGCTTATCGGTGAGCCTGGCGTCGGTAAAACGGCTATCGTCGAAGGGCTGGCGCAGCGTATCGTCAACGGTGAAGTACCGGAAGGGCTAAAAGGCCGGCGGGTACTGGCGCTGGATATGGGCGCGCTGGTGGCAGGTGCTAAGTATCGCGGTGAGTTTGAAGAGCGTCTGAAAGGCGTGCTGAACGATCTCTCGAAACAGGAAGGCAACGTCATTCTGTTTATCGATGAGCTGCATACCATGGTGGGGGCGGGTAAAGCGGACGGCGCGATGGATGCAGGTAATATGCTGAAGCCTGCGCTGGCGCGCGGTGAACTGCACTGCGTCGGTGCGACTACCCTCGATGAGTATCGGCAGTATATTGAAAAAGATGCGGCCCTGGAGCGGCGTTTCCAGAAAGTCTTCGTGGCCGAACCTTCGGTGGAAGACACCATTGCGATTCTGCGCGGCTTAAAAGAGCGCTATGAGCTGCATCACCATGTGCAGATCACCGATCCGGCGATCGTCGCTGCCGCAACTCTGTCGCATCGCTACATTGCCGACCGCCAGCTGCCGGACAAAGCGATTGACCTTATTGATGAAGCCGCTTCCAGCATTCGTATGCAGATTGACTCGAAGCCGGAAGAGCTCGACCGACTCGACAGACGTATTATTCAGCTCAAGCTGGAGCAGCAGGCGCTGAAGAAAGAAGCCGATGAGGCAAGCCTGAAGCGTCTGGATATGCTGAATGAAGAGCTGGCGGATAAAGAGCGTCAGTATTCCGTATTAGAAGAGGAGTGGAAGGCGGAAAAAGCGTCCCTCTCCGGAACTCAGACGATTAAAGCCGAGCTGGAACAGGCAAAAATTGCCATCGAGCAGGCGCGACGCGTTGGCGACCTGGCCCGGATGTCAGAGCTGCAGTACGGCAAAATCCCGGAGCTGGAAAAACAGCTGGCAGCGGCCACGCAGTCTGAAGGTAAAACGATGCGTCTGTTGCGTAATAAAGTGACGGATGCGGAAATTGCCGAAGTGCTGGCGCGCTGGACCGGCATTCCGGTCGCGCGAATGATGGAAGGCGAGCGTGAAAAGCTGCTGCGCATGGAGCAGGAGTTGCATAGTCGGGTGATTGGTCAGAACGAGGCGGTTGAAGCGGTCTCTAACGCTATTCGCCGTAGCCGTGCCGGCTTGTCCGACCCTAACCGTCCTATCGGCTCGTTCCTGTTCCTGGGGCCGACCGGTGTCGGTAAAACCGAGCTGTGTAAAACGCTGGCAAACTTCATGTTCGATAGCGATGACGCGATGGTGCGTATCGATATGTCCGAGTTTATGGAGAAACATTCCGTCTCGCGGCTGGTGGGTGCGCCTCCGGGATACGTCGGTTATGAAGAGGGCGGCTATCTGACGGAAGCCGTACGCCGTCGTCCTTATTCGGTGATTTTGCTGGATGAGGTCGAAAAAGCGCATCCTGATGTGTTCAACATTCTGCTGCAGGTGTTGGATGATGGGCGTTTGACGGACGGGCAGGGGAGAACGGTCGATTTCCGTAATACGGTAGTCATTATGACCTCTAACCTCGGCTCCGATCTGATTCAGGAGCGGTTCGGTGAGCTGGATTATAGTCATATGAAAGATGTGATTATGGGCGTTGTTAGCCAAAGCTTCCGTCCGGAATTCATCAACCGTATAGATGAAGTTGTGGTATTCCACCCGCTGGGTGAAAAACACATTGCCTCTATTGCACAAATTCAGCTGCAGCGTCTGTACAAACGTCTGGAAGAGCGTGGCTATGAAGTCCATATGTCAGATGAAGCGCTGAAGCTGCTCAGTGCGAACGGTTACGATCCGGTGTACGGGGCGCGGCCGTTAAAACGCGCCATCCAGCAGCAGATCGAAAACCCGCTGGCGCAGCAAATCCTTTCCGGTGAACTGATTCCCGGTAAAGAAGTGCAGTTGGTGGTGAAAGATGACCGGATAGTGGCAGTGCAGTAAATCACAAAACGACAAAAACGGGCCCGGCGGGCTCGTTTTTGTTTAAAAACCAGGCAAGAATTAAAGTCTGAGCGTGGTTTTGTATGAAAAATAATCGAACACATCTTTTTTTTAAATTTATACTTGCCACCTCAGAATTACCGCCTATAATGCGCCTCCACTGACACGGAACAACGGCTTACAGTCCGCCGGGTCAGAAGGCTCAAGCGCTGAATATCAGCCGCCAAAGCCGACGGAGAAAAGCAAAATAAACGCTTGACTCTGAATGAGGAAAACGTATTATACGGGACCTCGCGACAGGGCGCTAAAGCG